>DNDT01000491.1 GCA_003487525.1 Flavobacteriales bacterium | reverse complement strand
AGCTGTTCCCGTGTTCTGAAAGCGAATGGTATAGTAAAGGTAGTTTCCTTCCTGAACAAAGGCCGGACGAACTTTTCCCATGGGTTGAACAACTTTGTCATTGGGATCATGAGATCCTCTCACCACATTCAATGTGCTGTCTACATTGTCTATGGGAAAAGTGTCTGAACCGTTCAGGTAAATACCGGCATAAAACCTTAATGTGTCACTAATTGAGACATTTGGTATGCTCTTGTTAAACGAAAAAAACAAGAAAGCTTCATTCCTTGAATAAGGCGCCATGTTGGAGAAAATCCAGGACAGCTTGCCAGCCATTGTATCTGTAGGAGGAATGCTGGCATAGGTCAATTCAAGTCTGGGATCAAAATTCAACACGCAGGTGTCGCTTATATAAGTGGTTCCAACGTTTCGAAAATCAGCAACGACATAAGCCCAATCCGACCACCAGGACCGAGATGCTCCCAGGGGAATCAGCTGTACGCGCATGTCGTTGACTCCCGGAATTGCCGTGAGTTTGAAATGATTGTCGTCATCCACCTGGCTGGAGCCCGAAAAGGATAAAGGATGTGTCGTTGGGCTGGAGAAGTGATGTTTGATTGGGTGGTTGTATTCCAGCGAATACGACCCATTCATCAGGTAAGCATCATAGAATCCGTTGTGATCGGTAAATGTGTAGTAGTGATTCACTCCGTTAATGGCAATAAGCTGGCTTTCAATAAACCGATCTCCTGTGTTTGGAATCGAATTATTGTTACTGTCAATGTAGACATAGCCGGAAGCCAGGTTTGAGGCGTCCTTAATTCTCCAGAGGAAACCTCCATAGTTTGTAGTCATTGGGATGTGGTCAACTATAAACGTGTCACTGGGTAACATGTTAGCTGAGATGGTCACGTAAATATTATCCTTGAATCCGGTCACAATAGACGTTCCCCTCTGATAATTTGCACCATAAGCATGTTTAGACCAGATCAAATCCCCGTTTCCGTCCAATTTATATATGACAACCGATCCACTGTCATTATAAATAGGTGATCTCAGGCTATCACCGAACATACACGCAATTTGACTATAATTTCCTTGTAACAACAAATCACCATATCGGTCAAGAGCTATTTCATCTATGTAAGTATATCCATAAAAAGGAGGTCCAAATCCACAGTAGTTTAATTGCTTCATCCATAAGACAACTCCGAATTTGTTGACTTTAATGATAAAATCGTTAGACCTTAAGGCGCTATTAGTGTTAATGGTATATCCCCCAATACTCGCACCCGACATATCATGGAATCTTCCTAGAGCATAGAGGTTTCCGGAAGTATCAACTTCCAAATCCCAAAACTGGATTTTTCCAGACCCGGTCAATTGGTAATTTACACTACCCAAACTATCATATCGCACAATTAGGGTGTCACTAAACTGGTGACCATTAAAATAGGAGGACCAGGGAACCCAAACATTTTTCTTTTGATCAATGCAGAAACCTATTGAGTTCCCTTCTTTTGGAAAGGAATCAATAATATTTCCACCGTGATCAAGTTTCAGGATAAATCCGTGATAAGTGTTCTGTGCATAATATACGGTATCATGATTAATATAAATACATTTCTGATCATCGGTCATAATGCTAACATTATATTGAAAAGAAAAAGTGGAACTTCCCGGTATAACCGTTGCCCATTTAAAAGTTCCATTATTATCAAATTTTACAACAGCATGTCTATAAATTGCATTGGGGGTGTAAGATGGAAGGAATATCGAAGTATCGTTTTCAATCAACAACGTGTCATTAAAGTATACTTCGACGATCACATCATTGGTTCTGTCAATGTGAATTGCTGTGATTAAAATGTCGGATCCCCAACGACTAGACATTTGTTTGATCCATAGTGCATTGCCCAGGGAATCAACTTTGGCCAGATAAGCCCTGTAATCGTTCGGTGGCAAGTTACCGGAACGGTAATATGTCCCGTTGAGACTTACTCCTGTAGTGTTGGAAAATCCACATATAAATGCATTACCGAAATTGTCCATGGCAACGTCAGTAACGTAGAATGAACTGTCAATAGGAATCAACCACTCACTAACCTGACCATTGGAGTAGGTTGAAATTGTAACAAGAAGGATAAAGAGTAAACGTTTTACCATAGGCATTTTGATTTAATAAGTAGTTAATGAATGTATTCATGGTTCAACTGATTGATACCAGTACCCATTAAAGATAATAAAAAAAATTACTTCTTGTGGGTATGAGTTTTAGATATTATGCATTTAAAATGTCTATTATGAAAGGAAAACTGCCCAAGTGAATCTTCCCGCTCTTGCACAACACTCATCTGAGCGTAGTTCGAAACTACGCGCCAATATCAAACGTTTTCGGATTAACTGATTCGATATTTTCGGCGTAGTTGTGAACTACGCCGAACTTAGGGGATTGTGGGAGAAGTGGAAAAGTTAGGTTTATAATTCTACCCGAAAAAAAAATGCAGCTTGGACATATATCCAAGCTGCATTAGAACTATTCTTTTGCACTACCCTCTCGGTTCAGTTTTATTGAACATATACCTGGCTATCTTCCACTCCCCATCAATTTTTTCAAATACAAACAGTTCTCTGTTTGCCTCCGGAATTGTGTCTCCGGTTGCATGGATCAGAGTGGTACCCTTTGAACTGGTAACGCCAAACGCCAGGTTTCCTTCCACTTGGATTTCTTCAATGAAGAATTTAATATTCAATTGAATCTGAGAAAACACATATTCATAGGATTTTAAAATCCCATCCGAACCGATTCCGGATGGAGCTTCTGTTGGCATAAATATCCCATCCTTCGTATAGAGTGATTGAGCCAATTTTGCATCCGAGGTGTTCAATGACGTTTGATATTCGTTCAATAAAATTTCAATTTTTTGTTTTTCTACTTTTTCCATGATTTCAGTTTTTTGTGATGATAGTTGATTGATTTCTTCGGTATGCTTTTCTCCGCACGACCATATTAATACCAGGGTGAGAGCGGATATAAGTATTCTTCCTTTCATTCCTTTTGTTTTTGTTTCAAACAAAGGTCAAGAAATGCATACACAGACACCTATAAGGTATCTTAAGAAATAGCCTTAAGGTAGATTAAGGTTTTACCAGTTTCTTCCTGATAGTACTCAGAAATTCTGGTGTTACGCCCAAGAAAGAGGCGATTTGAACATTGGAAATTCGATTGAATAATTGCGGATGTTTTTCTAAAAAATGAAGGTAACGCTCTTCTGCCGTTGAACTGATGTTCTGAAGTACTCTGTTTTGCAGACTAACCATGGCATTTTCAGCAAGAACTCTGAATATCCTGTTGAATTTGGGAAAGTCCACATAGAGTTTCCACTGGTCTTCCTTATTAATTTGCAGTAGAATTGATTCTTCCACAGCTTCAATGTATAGCTTGCTGGGTTCTTCAGAGTGGAAACTACCGATGTCTCCGATCCACCAATTTTCAACAGCAAATTGCAGGTTATGTTCTTTGCCATTTGGATCTACCATGTACATTTTTAAACATCCCTGGACAACAAATGTGTTGTGTCTGCATACATCCCCCTCCTGCAAAATGAATTGCCTCCGTTTAATTCTCCGCTCCTTGAAAAATTCGTTAACCGCAGCCACTTCTTCTTCATCCAAAGGAAGAAAATTTTCAAAGTATTCTATGAGTGGATTGACATTCATTGCCATTACTACCTGCATAATTCAAAACTGAACTAAAAGTAGTTTAATCCAAAAGAACATCCATCATTTTCAAATGGTCTTCTGAGCTTTGTCAGAAGGGAAAGCGAAGACCACTCAGCCCGTTGATTCCAGATTCCAGAATCCAGATTCCAGATTCAAGATTCAAGATTACTCGATCGTGTTTATTTTCAAAGGAATTCGTGAACCTCACTTTATTCGATTTCCTGATTACAGATGTGGGCCTGGCCAGGAGCAGATAGACATAGGAGTTTCAACCACGCAAAATACGCGTGGTTTACTATTTTCAAAAAGCCACAAGGGATTTAAAGGGTCCTGGAAGAGGTGAAAAATCTACCAAAAATCAAATTTTCCTTTGACTGTCCTCATAAAACCATGATGCGGTATCCTTACCTTGCAATCGTCGCCAGAGACTTTGTTCCGGGCATAATTGATATTCACATAATTTCGTATTCGTTTTATAAAAACGTTTGAAAGATTAATGATAAGAAAATGAAAAGAACACTGATTTGGGTCTTATCCGTCGTTTTGGCACTGTCCTCAATGATTTATCAGAGAAGTACAGGACCTACTTATAAGTACAAAGGACAATTGGAGCATGCCGGTAAAAATTATGACTATGGCTTGCTTAGATCTCAAGAAACCACAGAAGGAGCACAAATTACCCTTCCGAATATCGAAGATGCGGAATACTCGGCGACATTAAAATACAAGCGTTATCAGACGAAAGATGCCATAACGGAATTAGAATTTAAAATGAACAATGACAAAGAATTTGTTGCTCAATTGCCCGTACAGCCGGCTGCCGGAAAAATCGAATATTCTATTAGTGGTAACATCGATGGTGTGGAATTCAATATTCCGGAAAAAGGAGAAGATAACATTGTGTTGAGATACAAAGATCCCGTTTCCGCCTATATTTTAATACCACATGTTTCGATGATGGTTTTGGGAATCTTTTTTGGTATTCTGGCTGGATTAAGCGCAATCTTTGATTATGGCACAATGCGTCGATGGACAGTGGTTGCTTTCGTTGCAATGTCCGTGGGAGGAATGGTTTTAGGGCCGTTGGTGCAAAAAAGTGCCTTCGGTGAATATTGGACCGGATTTCCCTTTGGAGGTGATTTTACCGATAACAAAACACTAATCATGTGGCTGGCATGGGCTCTGGCATTCGTGATTATTGGTTTTAAACTGAAAATCAAGGAATCCATTGGCAGGGTGACAGTATTATCAGCCGCTGTAGTTATGATTGTGGTTTATATGATTCCACATAGTTTGGGAGGATCCACCCTTGATTATGAAAAAATTGCTCGTGGAATAGATCCTAAAGAAGCCATCAACACAGGCGCTGAGGAATAATTCAATCGAGGATTGGTTAAGGGGCGAAAAATGGACAGGATAATACGTACTCTTTGAAAATCAACATAAACTGAGAAGCACCAACCCTGCACAATGTGTGGGGTTTTTGTTTTTGGCACTGTGACTGGTAATCAGATGCCCATGAGAAGATTGGAAAAATCCTTTAAAAAATCATACGTCATAAATCATAAATCGGGACTCCACCCTCCGTCCCATTATTATCAAAGGGCTTTGGGAATGGTTTAAACCCTGAGCAATTCCAATCTCTGATCGAATGACGGTTGAAGGTATTTCGACGCCAAACGAAAAAAGTATGAGGTATACTACGGAACACAAAAAAAAATATATTTGGATTAACCTAATCAACCTTGGAGAATGAAAAAGATAATTTACATCCTGATCCCCTGCCTTGCCTTGGTCTTTTCCTGCCAGAAAGAAGAGGATGCCCAACCCGCAAACAATCCAATAATTCCTGATCCAAACAATCCGGATACAACCGTTATGCCGATCGCTTCATTCACGGCCAATATCATCAAGAAAGGCAATCCGCTCGATTCATTTTATTTTACAAATACATCCAAAAACGCAAGCAGTTACAAATGGCGCTATCAAAGATACGGTGTCATGCGAACCGGTGGTAGGGGTGTGAATTTTTCATTTGCCTCTTCTGAAAATAGAAGAGAACGCCAACGCCGCAAAATACAGCTAATTGCATACAACGAGGATAAATCACTAAGCGATACAGCCACCATGGAGGTTATAGACGGTGTTTACGCGGTTTCTTCGTTCAAGGGCATCGTTACGGACATCTATGATGTGAGTATATGGAATGCAACTGTCCTGGATACAGGCCGATATACCGATATGAGAGAATATCCCCTGAAGCAAAAATTTACGAATACGGCATTTACCTATGATATCAGGAACCAGAGCGTCATCTGCAAATATTTAATAACAAATAACGAATTAACTTTTTACTTAAGGTTTTACTACATAGACCAGGGAAAAATTTATTCGACGAGGGCCGAATTTAACTTTGGTCAGTTTATTATAGATGCGGTGAACGGCAGTTTCAATCCAAGTGTGTCTTATACATTAACAAACATCCGCCCTGAAGGTAAAGGCGGGGGATTGATCCGGGACATAAAGCTGTCCGAAGTGAAAATTGGCATCTATGCGAATGGTAAGGTGGAAGAAATCTGATTGCACCCAGGCTCCCGCAAGTCACCCCCTTAATCTGTTCTCCGGAGGTGAAAAAGCGCGACAACCTATCATACTTTCAGTCTCCATCAACACCATGCTTATTTTGTGCACGATTTAATCTTGGTAAAAATACGATCCTTTCTCACCCGATAAAAGTCATAAAACCATTGATTTATATCAACTGAATACAGGTTTGACCACACCCCCTTTTGCCTAAGTTTAAAGTCAAACAGAATTCCAGAGATTATGAAAAATTCGATAATGATATTATGCATTTTGGCATTGGGTATTTCCTGTTCAGAAAGCAGTAAAATGGATAACAATACCGAAGCTGAAAACCTAGAAGCAGTAGAGAACACAACAGGTATACCGGTGCTAAGTTTGGCCGATTTTGATGTCAGTGCCGCCGACTGGGTAGACAAAGAAGTTCAGGTAGTGGGCATTGTTGATCATGTGTGCAAACACGGTGGTAAAAAACTGTTCCTGGTGAATGATGACGGTGAGGTGCACGTCGAAAGTGAAGAGCGTTTTGACGATGAAATGGTCGGTGATGAAATTAAGGTAACGGGCATCGTAAAAGAGTTCAAAATAGATGAAGCCTATTGTTTGCAAAAAGAAGAAGATCACATACAAAATCATAAAGAAGGAACGGACAGCGATGAAGTCTTCAATCAAAAATTAAAGCAAATTCAGCATTACCGGGATTCAATGAAGGTTGCCGGAGTGGATCATCTGTCCTTCTATTCCCTGGAATATGTTTCTCATCTGAAAAACCAATAATACTCATGTGCAGGGTGTTTACCAATACCTCAATGCATCCTCTGTCATTAGAACATAAGTGAAAAAAATTCGAAAGTGGAGTAGAATTCTGCACCGGGATATTGGTTACTTCTTTATCGGGACCACATTTATTTATGCCTTGTCCGGAATTGCCCTGAACCACATAAATGATTGGAACCCAAATTACACCGTAGATGTGGAACAATTTCAAACGGAGATCCCCTTATCCAATGACGCAGATATAGAAAAGAACATCAAGCAATTATTATCAACGATAGCTCCAGGTGAGACGTATAAGCAGCACTATTTTCCGGAAAAGGATCTGCTTAAAATATTTTTAAAAGGCGGTTCATCCATGGTTGTCAATACGACAAGCGGTTTGGGCAGGGCAGAATATTTACGAAAACGACTGGTGTTTTACGAAGTAAACTACCTGCACTACAATCCAAGTAAATGGTGGATGTGGTTTTCCGACATTTTTGCGGGGGCATTAATTTTCTTCACCATTACTGCCCTGTTTATCGTGAAAGGCAAAAAGGGCATAATCGGTCGGGGTGGCGTTTATACGATTTTGGGTATCCTGATTCCCCTTCTTTTTTTATTCTTTTTGTTGAGTTGAACGACCATTTAGTGATGCGTTTTATCTCATGCACAACGGTCAGGCGCACAAGGCTTTAACAATTAATGTGTCTTAATCCAGCCGGCCGCCTTCAGGGGAAGAATGATCTATTTGGTATGGTTGGTCTACCGAAGCACTATTCTCCGCATACCCACTCCTTCCATTGTTTTAAGGGAAACAAAATACATTCCCCCGGGAATGC
>DNDT01000099.1 GCA_003487525.1 Flavobacteriales bacterium | reverse complement strand
CCCCCATCCCCCAAACAATGGAACTCAGAATCAAATCTGATTGTAAACTCAGATCTGGAAATCGAGCGAAGCGAGATTCACGAACACCTTTAAATTTTAACACAAAGTGAGTAATCTGGAATCAAATTTACCCTTTCCCCAACACAAACTCTTCCACCACCCTCGGGTAATGTTCATGTTCCAGCTTGTGAATCCGCGAGGCCAGGTCGTCCGGGGAATCTTCCGGGAGAACGGGGCAGGTAGCCTGAAATAAAATCCGCCCCTTGTCGTATTCCTCATTCACCAAATGAATGGTAATGCCGGATTCTTTCTCTCCCGCATGTATTACCGCTTCATGAACATGATGCCCGTACATTCCTTTCCCACCGTATTTGGGGAGTAAGGCCGGGTGAATATTGCAAATTCGATTGGGGAACACCTGTATAAGGGAAACAGGAATCTTTAAAAGAAAACCGGCCAGAATGATATAATCTATGGAATGGTTTTTCAGGGGTTCCAAAAGCCAGCCTTCTTCGAGTTGAGTCTTATTAAATACCTGACAAGGAACTCTTAAGCGCTCTGCTCGCGCAATCACACCGGCATCTTTCTTATTGGTTAGAATCAACTCAACACGGATGGATTTATGGCCAACAAAGCGTTTCATTATGGCTTCTGCATTTGTGCCGCTTCCGGAAGCGAAAATTGCCAGTCTGATCATGTTGCCGGGGTTTCTGTTATTTTTAGTGCGATTTCTAATTCAAAAGTATGGAAGAATTCATTTCGTATACATGGACCAAGGTAAGCCATGAAGAACAAATTGACAAAAGCAAAAGCATCTTTGATGAGATGAACAAGCGGCGCAGCATACGAGAATTCAGCGATGAACCCGTTCCTGTTGAAGCCTTGATTAACGCGATAAAAACGGCATCTACCGCCCCTTCGGGAGCAAATAAGCAACCCTGGGTGTTCTGCCTGATATCCAATCCGGATTTGAAACGAGAAATCCGCCTGGCTGCCGAACAGGAAGAGAAGCTGAACTACTCGGAACGGATGAGTGAACGCTGGCTCGAAGACCTTAAAAAATTTGGCACGAACTGGGAAAAACCGTTCCTGGAGAAAGCGCCGTATTTAATTGTCGTGTTTAAAAAAGCCTATGATATTGGCGAAAAAGACAAAGCGCAGAATTACTACGTGAACGAATCGGTGGGCATTGCGACGGGATTTTTGCTCATGGCCCTGCATAAAACAGGGATTTATGCCCTTACCCATACGCCCAGTCCCATGGGGTTTTTGACGAAAATCCTGAACAGACCGGACAATGAACGGCCCTTTCTGTTAATTCCGGTCGGATATCCGGCTGACGGTTTGAAGGTTCCGGATATAAGAAGGAAAGAAGTGAATGAAATTTTGGTAGAGTATCATTAGTTTGGATAATGAATTATATTTGTCGAGAATTTTGAAATTATTCTCAAATATTCATTTATTTGCAGCTTGCTTAATTAAAAACATAAAAAATGGCAGATACAGATTCAAGAGTTAAGGCGATCATAGTTGACAAACTTGGTGTAGACGAAGGTGAAGTCACTAACGAAGCTAGCTTCACAAATGATTTAGGAGCGGATTCACTAGATACAGTTGAGTTAATTATGGAATTCGAAAAGGAATTCAATATTGCTATTCCTGATGACCAGGCAGAAAAAATAGCTACTGTAGGCGACGCCATCAAATACATCAACGATAACGCGAAGTAATATTCTATCTGCAAGATGGAATTAAAGCGTGTAGTCATTACTGGCCTGGGAGCGCTTACGCCCCTGGGTAATACTGTTGAGGAGCACTGGAAAGCGCTTCTTGACGGTGTAAGTGGTGCTGCGCCTATTACTCGTTTTGATGCCGCCAATTTTAAAACCCAGTTCGCCTGCGAGGTCAAGAATTTCGATCCCCTTGATTTTTTCGATAAAAAAGAAAGCAGAAAACTTGACCCTTATGCGCAATTCGCTCTGGTAACGGCTACCCAGGCAGTCGAAGATTCAGGTCTGGACGTCGAAAAGATAAATGGCGACCGTGTTGGAGTCATTTGGGGTGCCGGAATCGGAGGGCTTAAAACCTTCCAGGATGAATGCAGCGCCTTTGCCCTGGGCGACGGAAACCCGAAATACAATCCTTTCTTTATCCCAAAAATGATTGCAGATATTGCTTCAGGGCATATCTCAATGAAATATGGGTTCAGGGGACCTAATTTCACGACGGTTTCAGCCTGCGCCTCATCTACCAATGCATTGATAGATGCCTTGATGTATATACGTCTTGGCAAAGCCGATCTATTCGTGGCGGGAGGATCCGAAGCAGCGATCAACGAATCGGGAGTGGGCGGATTCAATGCAATGCATGCGCTTTCAACGCGCAATGACGATCCTAAAACAGCATCGCGACCGTTTGATCTTGACCGTGACGGATTTGTCCTGGGAGAGGGAAGCGGAGCGTTTATCGTCGAAGAGCTTGAGCACGCCAAGGCACGCGGCGCAAAAATATATGCAGAATTTGTCGGGGGTGGCATGTCCGCGGATGCGCATCACATAACGGCTCCCCATCCCGAAGGGCTTGGAGCAAAGAATGTTATGATTAACGCATTGCAGGACGCTAGCCTTAAGACAAATGAAGTGGATTACATCAATGTTCACGGAACTTCTACGCCTTTGGGAGATATTGCGGAGTCTATGGCGATTTTGGAAGTCTTTGGACAGGACGCGTACAATCTGAATATCAGTTCGACCAAATCAATGACCGGACATCTTCTAGGCGCTGCAGGTGCCATAGAAGCAATGGCAGCTGTGTTGGCAGTGCAAAATGACATTGTGCCTCCAACCATCAATCACTTTACCGATGATCCTTCGTTTGACCCGAAGCTTAATTTCACCTTCAATAAGGCTCAGCAAAGAACCGTCAGAGCGGCATTAAGCAATACCTTCGGATTTGGCGGACACAATGCTTCGGTGATCTTTAAAAAGTACTGAGACATAAAAGCCTGAGGGGCTTGACGTGTCGCGAAAAAGATTCTCCCTCCCTTTGTAATATATCGGGCAAAGCTTTATTAGTTTTGATATGGATTTTATCAAATCCAATATTAGTGGTCAGAGGACTTAGATGAAAAACGTTTTAAATGTTAATGACGACTATGATTTTTCCTTGTTGGGAATAAGTTGTCATGCCAAGGATTACCGCCTTTGCTGGGAAATCAACAAAGCGCTCAATGTCGATTTGGAAAAGCAGCATTATATTTTCAGCGAGAAACAATCGGACAAAGCCTTTTCAAATGCCGCTTATTTTGACGAAGAGAATCACATTGATTATGTGTTGATCAGCAACAAGAATGAGGGTGGAGTGCTGATACCTGAACATAGCCAACTGGATTACTTCATAAAGATTCAGGGACCGCAACACGAGTTTATTGCGGAAGACAGCAGGAGTGCCTTGCTCAATATTGACTTTGTATTGGCAGTCGTAGAGTTAAATCCGAGTGAGTTAAAATCAAAAATGAATTTGATTTTTTAATGAGATAACGTGGAATACAACAGAACCAAAATCGTGGCCACGATCGGGCCATCGACGCAATCAAAAGAAAATTTAAACAAGATCATCCAGGCGGGAGTAAACGTGTGCAGAATCAATTTTTCACACGGCGGACACGAGGAATACGCCCAGGTTATTCGGAACATCCGGGAAATTAACGAGGAGCAGGATAAAAGCGTTGCAATTCTCGCGGATTTACAGGGACCGAAAATCAGGATCGGGGAATTGGAAAAAGAACGCATTACACTCAAGGATGGCGATAAAATCACACTTTCCTCTGAAGACATTATGGGCAATGAATCCATGCTCGGCCTGAATTATCCGGCGTTTGCCAAAGATGTGAAAGAAGGGGAACGAGTGCTGATAGATGACGGGAAAATTGTACTCAAGGTATTAAAGAGTGATGGCGCAAAATTGGTCGAATGCCTGATTGTCAGCGGGGGACCACTGACGTCCAAGAAAGGAGTCAATCTGCCAAATACGACATTGAGATTGCCCAGCATGACAGAAAAAGACAAAAAGGACCTTGATTTTGCACTGTCTCAGGATGTTGAATGGGTGGCCCTGTCATTTGTCAGATCAGCCAGAGACATCATTGAACTCAAACACATAATTAATGCATCCAACGGCAAGGCAAGGGTTATCGCCAAAATTGAAAAACCGGAGGCCGTAAAATTTATCGATGACATCGTAGCGGAATCGGATGCGATTATGGTTGCCAGGGGAGATCTTGGGGTTGAAATCCCCATGGAAGAAGTGCCCATCCTTCAGAAAAAACTGGTGAAAAAAGCGCTCAGGTATTCAAAACCGGTCATTATCGCAACCCAGATGATGGAAAGCATGATCACCCATTACGTCCCGACCAGAGCCGAGGTAAACGACGTTGCCAATGCCGTTATGGACGGGGCGGATGCTGTTATGTTAAGTGCAGAAACGTCCGTAGGAAAATATCCGATCCATGTGGTTGAGAACATGTCAAAGATCATTCGGGAGGTGGAGCGATCTGCCGAAATTTTCAACTACGAGTTTCCGCCAATGGATGACGAAGAGCGGTTTATTTCGGATTCCATTTGTTATACCGCCACCAAGATTGCCCAACGGGTAAATGCAAAAGCCATCGTCACCATGACGCAAAGCGGTTATACCGCGTACAAAATTGCAAGTTTCAGGCCCGAAGCGCGCATCTTTATTTTTAGCGGAAACAAGGATATTCTGAACCAACTGAGTTTGGTATGGGGGGTGCAGGCGTATCATTACGACAAATTTGTAAGCACCGACCACACCATTGCCGACATCAAATTTATTCTCAAGCACAAAGGAGTCGTGGCAAGCAAGGATCTTATCATAAATGTGGCCAGTATGCCCATTAAGGACAAGGGTCAAACCAATATGCTAAAGCTGAGCGCGATCGATTAAGTCAACCTTCGGATCGAAATTGCGCAAGAAACCGAACGTCGTTTTCAAAAAACAGACGCAGGTCGTTGATTCCGTATTTGAGCATGGTTAATCGCTCAATGCCCAGGCCGAAAGCATAGCCGCTGTAAACTTCAGAATCGATGTTGCAGTTCTCGAGTACGCTCGGGTCAACCATACCGCAGCCAAGTATTTCTACATAACCTGTGTATTTGCATATGTTGCAACCTTTGCCTCCGCAAATGTTACACGATACGTCCATCTCGGCAGACGGTTCCGTAAAGGGAAAATACGATGGCCTGAATCGCACCTGGACATCCTGTCCGAAGAGTTCTTGTGCGAAATAATACAGGACCTGTTTCAAATCGGCGAATGAAACACCCTTGTCAATGTACAATCCTTCGACCTGGTGAAAAATACAATGTGCCCTTGCCGAAATGGCTTCGTTTCGAAATACCCGACCGGGAGAGATTGTTCGGATGGGAGGATTAGATCGCTCCATGACCCTGATCTGAACCGATGACGTATGTGTTCTAAGCGCAAAGTCATCGTTTATAAAGAACGTATCCTGCATGTCCCTGGCAGGGTGGTCTTCAGGAAAGTTCAGTGCAGAAAAATTATGCCAGTCATCCTCAATTTCAGGACCTTCGGAAACCGTAAAACCCACTCTTGCAAAGATTTCTTCAACCTCGTTTCGGACAATTGAAATGGGATGGCGGCTGCCTAATTCTGTCGGTGCTGGCAAGCTGAGATCGAGCTTGTTGCCGGACTTCTTTTTACTGCTGCCAACAGACTTCTTTGCCTCCTCAAATCGGGTCTCGGCCGTCTTTTTTAATTGGTTGAGAATTTGACCAAGCTCTTTTTTTTCATCGGGGGGAAGTTCCTTGAACTGAACAAACAGATCCTTGATTTTGTTTTTTGACCCGAGAAATCGTATCCGGAACGATTCAAGCGCTTCATTTGATTGTAACTCAAACGAAGCTATTTCAGCGTTCATTAATTCTATGGTTTTCTTCAGGTCCACTGTCTCAGAGTATTTCAGTTAAAAAAATGTTTACATTTGTTTCCCCGTATACGCGGCAATATTAAACATTAGACCTCATTTATGAAAGCATTGGGAATTATTGGGTTCAGCGTGTTCTTGATCGCATTTGCCTCTTGCAAGAAGGTTGTTCAGCCTACCTTGATTGTTACCGTCGTCGATTCTGTCGGAGTGCCGCTTGAGAATGCACGTGTATTCACGCATCCCTGTTTGGATGGCGTTTCTTGCAGTGACCCTGAACGGGTGAACATTAATTTTGCGAAATCCGGCCTTACAAATACTGTTGGTCAGATTTCATTTGAATACCCGTATTCTGCCATTATCGATGTTGCCGCTCAATGGACAGGATGCGATACACCCGCAACATATTGCATGAGTGCCGGTCAGACCGTGGCCCGTTTTGAGACGAAAAAACTCAAAAAGGGAGAAACGAACGAATACAACGTTGAAGTGGTAGTTTACGATCTGTAAACCCGATCAGGATTTATTAAAATATTCGATTACCGCTTTCTTTAAAAGCAGATCTTTTTCAAATTCATTCAAATAAGGCAATGGGCTTATGACTTCCCAGTGTGGCCAGCCGTCCTTGTCCAGTCCTGAGTAACTGTAATAGCCATAAATACTCAAAAGACGGCACACTCCGATGTGCATAACGTCAATTTTCTCGTCTTTCGAAAAGGATTGATATCCCTTACCCAATTCCTGAACGCCAACCAAAAAAACAATGTCCTTCAGATCTTCGATATCGCTGAAGATTTTCTGTAATTTGACCAGAAGGGCTTTCCACTTAAGATCTGTTTCTATGTCAGTTTGTTCCGCCATTCATTAAATGTCCCGGTTGTAAAAGAATGAATTATTTTTGAACTCAGGAATGAACTATCTGGATATTATTATAGCCATTCCCCTGTTATGGGGGGCATACAATGGGTTCAGAAAAGGACTCATAATTGAGGTCGCATCTCTTATTGCGCTTGTTGCCGGAATTTACGGAGCAATTGAATTTTCTTATTATATCTCGGATATTCTGGCACAGTATGTCGATTGGTCTGCCCGGATAATGCAGATGGCTTCCTTTTGTCTGACGTTTTTAATGATCGTGATCGTGGTTCATTTAATTGCCAGGGGCATTCAGAAAATTGCCAAACTTGCTGCCCTGGGAGGGTTGAATCGATTCCTTGGAGTCGTATTCGGAATACTCAAGTATTTGGTGATTGTCTCGGTATTGGTTTACCTGACAAATTCCGTCAATAACAGATACCGTTTTATTAAAAGCGAGACGCTGGAAAAATCACTATTATTTGACCCCCTTGTGTCATTGACACGAGGCATCTATCCCAACGTGGAGCAATACATAGGGATGGAAGACTAATCCAGTATCGCTTTTATTCCCGGTAGCGTTATTCCCTCCAAATATTCCATTAGTGCGCCACCTCCGGTCGAAATGTAACTCACTTGTTCGGACATGCCGAACGCGTTGATGGCTGCCACACTGTCTCCTCCCCCTATCAGACTGTAGGCCCCATTCTTTGTTGCGTCTGCAAGGGCCTTTGCCACCTCTTTGCTTCCGGCTGCAAAATTTGACATTTCAAAAACCCCCATCGGACCATTCCATAAAATGGTTTGAGAATTCATAATGACTTCACGAAAATGAGCACATGCGTTCGGGCCGATGTCCATACCCATCCATCCTTCCGGAATGGCATCGGATGAAACGACCCTCGTAGCGGCATCGTTCGAAAACTGATCCGCGACGACTGAATCCTCCGGCAGGTGAATTTCAACGCCCTTTTCTTTGGCCATGTTTAAAATGCTTTTCGCAACATCCAGTTTGTCGTCCTCTACAAGAGAGTTTCCAACCTGGCCGCCCTCAGCTTTGATAAACGAATAAATCATTCCCCCACCCACAATCAGATGGTCGACTTTTGTCAGCATGTTTTCAATGACATTGATCTTGGAGGACACCTTCGCCCCACCCATAATTGCTGTCAGGGGACGTTTTCCCTCTTCCAGAAACTTATTGATGTGGTCAATTTCGCTTTGCATTAAAAAGCCGAAAGCCCGGTCATTTTCAAAAAACTGTGCCACGATCGTTGTGGAGGCATGAGCCCTGTGAGCTGTGCCAAAAGCATCGTTGATGTACACATCCCCATGTCTTGCCAGCGACTTTGAAAAGGATAGGTCACCCGATGTTTCATGAGGATAAAAACGGAGATTTTCAAGAAGCAAAACCTGACCCATTTCGAGCGAACCACTTGCCGCAAAAGCATCATCGCTTACACAGTCATTCACAAATTTCACATCGATTCCAAGCAGATTGGAAAGAGTGGGAAGAACATGGGCAAGCGAAAACTTTTCTTCGTAGCCTCCTTTAGGTCGTCCTAAATGAGACATTAAAATAACCGCACCCCCATTTTTTAAAATGTGATTTACGGTTGGTAAAGCCCTTCTGATACGAGTATCGTCAGTAACATTAAACTGGCTGTCGAGAGGAACATTAAAATCAACCCGAATAAGGGCTTTTTTACCCGCGAAATTTATGTTTTCTAACTTTTTCATGGTGTAAATTTAAGCTATATCTTGCATGGATTTTAAGGATGTTGCCTATGTTGAAAAATAATGATAATCTTGAACAGCATTGAAGAAATTAAGAATGAAAGACTACATAAATAAACACAAAACGAGATTTTTGGACGAACTTTTTGAATGGCTGCGCATCCCATCTGTGAGTGCCGATCCTGCGTATGAAAATCAGGTGCTTCGGGCGGCCGAATTTCTTGAAAATCAAATGAAGAAACTCGGAATCGACAAGGTTGAGATTTGCAAAACAAAAGGACATCCAATTGTTTACGGTGAGAAGATCATCGACCCAAAAGCTCCCACCGTTTTGGTTTACGGACATTACGACGTTCAACCTGCGGACCCCATCGAATTATGGGATAGTCCGCCGTTTGATCCTGTCATCAAAAATGACAAGATATATGCGCGCGGAGCATGCGATGACAAAGGGCAGGTATTCATGCATTTCAAGGCCTATGAAGTCATGAAGGAATGCGGCATGCTCAACTGCAATATTAAGTTCCTGATTGAAGGGGAGGAGGAAGTAGGGTCCACGAATCTGGGAATCTTTGTAAATGAAAACAAGGAACGCCTTAAGGCGGATGTCATCCTGATTTCCGACACGGGAATTATCGCAAACGACGTACCGTCCATTACGGTCGGATTGAGAGGATTGAGTTACCTGGAAGTTGAAGTTACGGGTCCGAACAGGGATCTCCATAGCGGTTTATACGGGGGGGCCGTGGCAAACCCGATTAACGTGCTTTGTGAAATGATCGCATCACTGACTGATGAAAACGGGCACATAACAATACCCGGATTTTATGACGATGTGCTTGAGGTTAGCCTGGAAGATAGAAAAAAGATGAACGAGGCGCCTTTTGACATAAACGAATACAAGTCAGCCTTGGACATCAACGATGTTCATGGAGAAAAAGGATACACCAGTCTTGAACGCGCATCGATTCGTCCAAGTCTCGATGTAAATGGCATATGGGGAGGGTACATCGGAGAAGGCGCCAAAACCGTTCTTCCTTCAAAAGCCAGTGCCAAAATCTCCATGCGCCTGGTTCCAAATCAAACCAGCGCTTCCATTACAAAATTATTCAAGGAACACCTTGAATCAATTGGTCCTGAATCGGTCAAGGTCAAAGTGACAGCACATCATGGAGGAGAGGCCTATGTCACTCCAACGGATTTTGCGGCCTATCAGGCGGCATCGAACGCGATGAAAGAAAGTTTTGGAGTGGAACCAATTCCACAGCGGAGCGGAGGAAGTATTCCCATCGTTGCGCTCTTTGAAAAAGAACTTGGACTTAAGTCAATTCTGATGGGATTTGGATTGGACAGCGACGCCATACACAGTCCCAACGAACATTATGGCGTGTTTAATTTTCTAAAGGGGATCGAAACAATCCCGCTTTTCTATAAAAACTTAAATCCCAATTAACTGTTTTTGATCCGTTCTTCTATCGAGGTGGTGGAGAAACCCTGAACAAGGGGAATGGTTTTGACCTCTCCGCCGTTTTTCAGCACGAACGACGAACCGGCAATTTCATT
>DNDT01000193.1 GCA_003487525.1 Flavobacteriales bacterium | reverse complement strand
CGATAACCTTTGACATCTGGTACGTGATGTCCGCGATTCGTTCAAGATCACTGATAATGGAGAGCATCTCCCTGATTTCCATGGTCGACTTGTCGCTCAAATCACCTTCGGAGGTTTTGGCCAGATAATTCGCGATTTCAAGTTCCATCCGATCGGACAGTTCTTCGTATTTCTTGATTTTGGCCAGAATTTTAGAAGTGTGTTTTTTATCCGGTTCAAACAACAGTTTAGGAACCATCCCGGCAACTTTTCGGGTTATTTTACCCATTTTGGTCACTTCTTTTTTTGCTTCGACCAGTGATAATTCGGCCGTATTTGACAGACCAAAACCGATGTATTCAAGATGGAATTCTTCATCGAATTCACCCTTGGATGATACCATTTTTGTGGCTATGTTGACTAAATAGGGCACAAACCAAATCAAAAGCAGAACGTTTGAAGAGTTAAACGCCGTGTGAAAATAGGACAGGGCGATCGGAATTGATTCGGGATTTGTCAGTGGTGAATCCATTCCCGTGTGTATGAGGATATAGTCTATGGCCCTAAGGTAATAGGGCATTAAAAAGATCATCCAGGTCACACCGATGATATTGAACATGGAGTGGATTCTCGCACTTCTTTTTGCATGGACATTCGCAACCAGGGATGCCAGTTCCGCGGTTATTGTGGTACCTATATTCTCTCCAAGCACCATTGCCGCAGCTGTTTCAAATGGGATCCATCCGTTGTTGCACATAACCAATGTAAGCGCCATCGCCGCACTTGATGATTGCACGATAATGGTAATGAGTGTTCCAATTCCAATAAACATGACTGTGGAAAGAATGCCCATGTCGGTATAACTTGACAAGAAAAGGAGTACGTCAGGATTGTTTTTAAGATCCGGGACCGAATGTTTCAATGCGTCCAGACCCAGGAAAAGCAAGGCAAATCCAATCATGAACTCACCCCATGACTTTGTTTTGCTCTTTTTGGAAAACATCATTGGAAATCCAATGGCTATAATAGGCAGGGATATGGCGGCAATTTTCACCTTAAAACCAAAAATCGAAATTAACCAGGCTGTTACCGTGGTACCAATATTGGCTCCCATCATTACGCCGGCCGATTCCAATAACGTTAGCAGACCGGCATTTACAAAACTTACGGTCATAACGGTGGTGGCAGAAGATGACTGAATGATGGCGGTAATCAAGAATCCGGTTAAGACCCCGAAATACCTGTTTCGGGTCATGGCACTCAAAATGTTTCTCAATCGATTTCCGGCAGCTTTCTGAATACCTTCGCTCATGACCTTCATTCCATAAATGAAGAATCCGAGAGCACCGACAAGTGTTAGTAAATCAAAAAATCCAAAATCCATAGTTGTCCGTTTTAAAAAGAAAGTTCCATTTGCAATCGTAAAATAATCTTTTCTCCAGTGTCGTCAATAATAACATTATTGTCCCTCCACGTTACATCCGACTGAATTTTCAAATTATGGCCGACAATATACTTCGATAATCCGAGTGTGTATTCATAAACCTCGTCATTTTGAGTTATTTCTTCTGGTAGCACGACGGTGTATCTGCCGGTAACCTCCCAATTGTTTTTAAACAGGTAAGACAATTGAGCATTGTATCCAAATCCGGTGTAAAATGCTTCTTCGACGTTGCCAAGAGAATCCTCCAATACCACCGGCGAACCTGTTGTCGATACCTTATTGCCGTATTCGGCAAATGCTGTAATACCCCTGTATTTTAACATGAAATCGACAAAGACGGTAGCCAAATCTCTGGTGTCGCTGAGTCGAGATCCATTTTGGCCCCTCATATCGATGGCCTTGTAATTGTAATTGTATACTCCGCCAAGCATGATTTTTGGTGTTTTTTCACGTTCAAAATCTGCAAATGACATGTCCCCTTTATGTGCGAATTTACCAAGTGGAAGAAAGTCAATGCGGCCGGTAAACGAAGAGCCGTCATGCGCTGTAAAATCGTTTATACCTCGTCCATCGGTATAGGCAACGGTTTCCTGAAAAACAGATTTGCCGATTTTAAAATGATGGTACAACCAAATCCCCATGTCCCGGTCAATGTTGAAGGCAGCATTAAATTGAGACCGGTCGACCAGCCCTAATTTTTGAGAAGAGACCACCCGTTCCCTGTTGCCGGGCAGTTTTCCCAATCCGTATTGAACGGATAAATTCTTGTAAAAACGATACTTTACCCAGGCATCTCGAACATAACCTCCCACAACGTCAAATTCAAACTTGTACACCAGGTCCGGATTTAAAACATACCCGTCAAATTTCAGACGAGACCTTTTGATCAGAAAGCTTGAAACATATGCCGGGTCGCCGCCATCTGTATACGTTCCGACATATAAATTTTGAGCTCTGACACTAAATTTCATGTAAAAGGAAGAATCTTTTGGTGTGTATCGGATTCCTTTTCCGAATTCGTATTTTTTTTCCTGTGACATGGCAGGTTGACTGACGATCAAGAAACTCACCGCAGTGAATATCAGGGCTATTTTTGTGGAAATAAGTGTTTTCATCTTGACGTTAAAAAGACCTTATCATTAATTTATGCAAACCTATTCCATGTGTTTTATTAAAGGGTCAATCTTATATTAAGGATTTGTTAACATTTGATTAAGGCAAGATCAAGGCCCACATTGAATAAGGAGGCGATTGTGCCAGTTAATTTTTATAATTGAACGATTTTGTTCAATTTTATATGGTATCCCTAACCGAAATCTTGAAAAAAGCTCACTTCATTATTTTGTTTGTTGCATTTGCTGCCGGGTTTTCCTGCTCCAAAGACGAAATTATCACTCATGAACAATTAATTGTTCCCGGCAATCAGAAACCCCCATATAATGGGATACCATCCATTCTTGTTGAGAATTACGTAACTAAAATCTACATCGATCTTATTGGTCAAAAGCCAACGCCTGAAGAAAAAGACACAGGAGTTAAGTACTTACTTGACAATAAGTTAAGCGATGAGGCCAGGGAAAAGTTGATTTCTGACGTGATTGCTGTTCAGGCATATCACGACAGGCTGTTCCAAATCAGTACGGATTTGATGCTAAATGGAATGGGTTACGATGAGATTGACGATGTAAGAACGGAATATGAAGCCGTAAAAGATTTTTACCTCCAGGCCGGTGATACTTTTTTTGCACGGTTCATAGAAAATGAAGTGCTAAAACTTCAATTGGTGCTGGATGCCCCGATGGATTATCAAAACAAGGATATTTCGTTAAATGAATACTACAGCCGTTTGAGTTTTAACCTGATTTACGACGAAATCAACATGGGTTCGGAAAATTTTGTGATTTCCTGTTTCGAGAATTTGTTTAAACGCAAACCAACCGCATCCGAAGATTCAAGTGGCGTCAGCATGGTAGACGGAATTTCATCCACAATTCTGAGGAAGGAAGGCCGGACGAAACTGGATTTTTTGAATATTGTGACGCAAGATCCCGAGTTTTACCAGGGAAGGGTACTGGATGCCTATTCCACGCTTTTGCTCAGACCACCGAATTCTGAGGAACTAGGTAATGCAACAGAGAAGTTTATAACAAGTGGAGATTATAATCAGGTTCAAATTGACATTGTTAAAACCGATGAATATGCCGGATTCTTATAAAACAGGACAAGTATTTAAAGGGGTTCTTGCATTGATGATGTTGTTCATTGCATGCAAAAAGGAAACGGTCGAAACGCAGGTGTATGACAATGTTATTTATCAAGTTGACTCGACCAGGCTGTATGGGTCGAGCGCCGAAAAAAACAAGCAGAAAACGCCCACCCAATATATTTCGATTCTTTTCAGTGATCTGTACAATAAGACGATTTCGAGCAATGAGCTTTCAGAACTCAATGAACTGAACCTGGCCATAGGGGATAAGACCATGGCAAATGAATTGACCCTGAGTCNNCTTAAAACGCCATTTGTAGACAAACCTACGGATGCGGAAATGAGAGCCGATGTCAAAACTTTTGTAAGCTTCGTTTACCTGAAATTCTATCAACGATATCCTACCGAATACGAACAGAGGTATCTAACCGATATAATCCAAAAGGACGTTTCAATCAAGGTGGATGATGTTTATTCCGCTTTCGTTCTTTCAAATGAATACTATTATTACTAATGGCCATGCAAAAAATCAACAGACGGAAATTTGTGAGGAATTCAATGATTGCATCCGCGGGTGCCGTAATTGCCCCTTACATCTTGCCGAGCGGACGTCTTTTTGCCGCTACGGGCTCCAGACTGGCCAATCATGTGGTATTTGTACTATTCGGTGGGGGAATACGGAATCAGGAATCGGTCAAGAAGCTTTACCTGTCGACCCAACCCAATTCAAGCGCTACCGGAAACCTAATGGTGAATATGCTTTCCGGCGCCCCACCGATTGATCCGGGATACACGTATTTTGATCCGATTTTAAGCAATCCGCTTTCATCTCGGGGGACCTTGTTTCCGGAGATGCGCTACGCAAGTGGTCCAACGGGACATTACAATGGGCATACGGTTGCAATGACGGGCGTATATACAGATACGGGGCTAAACCTGAATATCAATCCAAAATCACCCACGGTTTTCGAGTACTACAGAAAGCACAGCAATCCCTCAAAATCGGCACTAAATGCCTGGTGGATTTCCGAAGGATTGGGACCATACCCTTCGTTGAATTACAGCCAGGATCCTGACTACGGGCCGTTGTACGGGGCAAATTACATCAGGCCCGCCACCCTTTTCGGTGATTTGGGTCAAAAACTTTATGCGGATGCAAGTTATTTTCAAACGGACGAACTGACCAGAATTGAAAAAATTGCATCTTTCCTGAACGCCAGTTTTGAAAAGGATGTTCAGGACCTGCCGGGAATTATCAATACACGGGAAGACAAAGAGAAAATCAAGAAGTTCTTCATCGATATTTTAAATGGCACAAGCCAAATGGAATACGCACTTCCACCCGGCAAACCCTTATCCGAATTAACAGGTGACCTGATTAATATTTCGGCAGCGGGTAAGGTGCTGGATGAATTTGCCCCCGAACTAACCGTAATTAATACGTTTAACCTGGACATTTGCCACAGTGATTTTAGCGGATATACGCAGTTTTTACACAAGGCCGATTACGGTGTCGGATGGCTGTGGAATAAAATTCAAAACCACCCGGTCATGGCCAATAATACGGTAATGATATGCATGCCGGAACACGGAAGAAATCTGGAACCAAACAACCTGGTCGACGCTCATGGTTATTTCGCGTTTGATCATACCAACGATCAGAATTCGCGCGAGATATTTTCGCTTATAGTCGGACCTCCGTCGGTAATCAATCAGAATTCGAGTTTCGGAACGGCATCCGAACCAAAGGGAGAGAGCATTGATGTCCTTCCCACCATTGCACATATTCTCGGTTTTTATAATGACATTCCATCCGGTAGACTTTCGGGCAGGGTGTTAAACGAAGCTTTTGTATGATGAGGAAGAAATCGGCATATTCGATTGTTCTATTCGCATTTATTCTGATGTACGCATCGTGTAAAAAAGAAACGACGTTTATACCCGGTGTAGTGCCGGTCAATCCATTTGACACAGTCAGTTACCCTCCGCCACCATCTGTGATTCCGATCGACAGCAACTCGTTTTTAGGACTTCACCAATATATTTTTTCAACCACCTGCGCCGTGCCCGGATGTCATGACGGCACGTTTGAACCCGACTTCAGAACAGTTCAGAGCGCATATAATACCCTGGTTTACCACCGGGTCGAAAAAAACAATTCCACGAATGATTTTACCTATCGGGTGGTCCCCGGAAACGCTCAAATGTCGTGGTTGCACGAACGAATTACCACCACCGATCAGGTTCTTGGAAGAATGCCCCTATATGACTCTCTTTCGAAAAAGGAAATAGAACGTATTACGAACTGGATAAATGAAGGAGCCGAGGACCTTTTTGGAAATTCTCCGATAAAACCATCTCATCTACCATCAGTCTTCGGATTGCTGGCATTTGAAAACGACACCGGTGGAATGCGTCTGGATGCCGGTAGGACAAACATCCTTGATCCAATTGAATTACCGAAAAATTCTGTGGTTGATGTGTGGCTGGGTTTGTATGATCAGGACGAAAATGGTTCACCTGTTCCGGCGTCCGATTTTACGTACAACAAGTATAAAATATCGAGTCATTTGTACGAATTTGAATCCAAACCGGAAAAATCACTTTTGGTTCAACCCAAGGCGAATCCTTTTTTCTACGGACCTCCCGGTAACAAGGCACCGTATTATCATCATTTTGTCATCAACACCGGTGATTTCAACCTGAATCAAACGCAATATTTCAGGGTCTACGTTCAGGATAAGGATCACAGTACACCGACTGAAATTCCTTCGGATGGCTCACAGCTTTATTTATTAACTTTTTTCTCCTTTGTGGTAAAATGAAGCATTCAACCATCATATGGATTTCAGTCCTGATTGTCTTTTTCGCTTGCTCAAAAAAGGAAGAAAATGAACCGTTTTCACCGACATCATCCATTCCCAAAATAAGCCTCGAAAAACTAACTCCGACTACTGTCAGGCAATTTGAATCCCTGACTTTTCACATAAAATTTACCGACGGAGACGGAGACATCGGAAATCAGGATGCTGACGTGCAGGCACTCGAAATACTGGATACCAGAGATGATATTCTGCACAGTTTTCATATTCCTCCCCAATCTCCTGTAAAGGGTATCGCAATTACGGGTGTACTGGTGGTTGAGCTGGAAAACCTGATTCTTCTTGATCAGGACAATGCTTCAGAAAAGGCCGTTTTTGAAATCAGGCTTAAGGACAATAAACAGAACTGGAGCAATACAGTCGAAAGTTCTCCCGTTAGCATCGTTAAATGAAGGTGCCCGATTAAAATATTATCCATTATCTTCGTTTCCCTTTTTTACCTATGTCAGATTCTGTAGTAATAATACCCACTTACAACGAAAAGGAAAACGCCGAGAATATCATTCGTGCGGTGTTTGGTCTTGAAAAAGACTTTTCCGTGCTTGTTATTGATGACGGTTCTCCGGATGGGACGGCAACCATTGTCAAAGAGCTGCAGAAAGAATTTCCCGATCGCCTTTTCCTTTTGGAACGAAAGGGGAAACTGGGTTTGGGTACGGCCTACATTACCGGTTTCAGATGGGCCCTGGAACACAATTTCGAGTTTATGTTTGAAATGGATGCCGATTTCTCGCATGACCCCAATGATCTCTTACGACTCTATCACGCCTGTCATGACGAAGGAGCGGATCTTGCCATAGGCAGCAGGTACATCAACGGTGTCAACGTGGTAAATTGGCCCATGGGCAGGGTGCTGATGTCCTATTTTGCATCAGTGTATGTGCGGTTTATAACACGAATGAAAATCATGGATGCCACCGCCGGATTTAAATGTTATCGAAAAACCGTGCTGCAGGAAATAGATCTGGACAAGGTCAAATTCAAGGGATACGCTTTTCAAATTGAAATGAAGTTTCGCACCTGGAAGAAGGGATTTAACATTACCGAAGTACCGATCATATTCAGGGATCGGACAGAAGGCAACTCCAAGATGAGTGGCGGGATATTCAAGGAAGCCTTTATTGGCGTAATTCAGCTGAGAATAGCCAGTATTTTCGGAAAGATCTAATGTTCGGAGTGTTCAAGGAGAATTTTTCTGTACGCGCTGAACAACTTCGATTTTGACACAAAACCCAGGTATTTTCCATTTTCGCATACCGGCAGGTTCCAAACACCGGTCTCTTCAAATTTCTTCATGACCTGGTCCATGTTATCGGACGGAGATACTATGGCGGNNTTTCTCGTATGTCATCCAAATTAACAATGCCAACCAGGTGATTTTCCTCGTCCAGCACCGGAAAAAGATTCCGTTTGGCTTTTGCCACCACATGCACCAAATCACCTAAATTGGAGCCTGTACTGATTGAGCTGAAATTGCGTTCAACTTCTGATTTCAGTGACATTAACGTAAGCACAGCGCTGTCTTTATGGTGGGTGATCAACTCACCCCTCTTGGCAAGTTGCATGGTGTACACGCTGTGCGGAACGACACTTCTTACGGTAATATATGAAATGGTTGCCGTGATCATCAGGGGCAGGAACAATTCATATCCGTTGGTTATTTCTGCGATCAGGAATATGGCCGTCAACGGGGCATGCAATACACCGGCAATCATTCCGCACATTCCGACCAATGAGAAGTTTGTAATGGATAAATCTCCCAGGTTAAACAGATTGATTGACCTGGAAAACACAAATCCTGTCGCCAAACCGACAAATAAGGTTGGTGTAAAAACACCACCAACACCACCTG
>DNDT01000192.1 GCA_003487525.1 Flavobacteriales bacterium | reverse complement strand
ACTTATTTGGTTCCTACAATTACCAAAATGTAATTGCGGCCATTTCGGTGGGTTTGCATTTCGGAATCGAAATTGAAAATATTAAAAGCGCTCTCCGTAGTTATCTTCCAAAGAACAACCGATCTCAGTTGTTAAATACAAAAAACAACCATGTCATTCTGGATGCCTACAACGCAAATCCCACAAGCATGCAGTTGGCTATAAGATCCTTTGCGGAGTTGGAGGTAGAGAAAAAAATGCTTGTTCTCGGTGACATGCTCGAATTGGGTGAAACGAGTCGAGAAGAGCATCAGACCGTCGTAAGGCTTATTGAGCAACTGGAGTTTGAAACTGTATTTTTGATCGGTCCGGAATTTTGTGCGACCAACAATAAATTCGTCACATTTAATGACATCGATGAATTTTCGGAGCACATTAAAATACTGGCTCCAAAGGGGTGCAACATACTGATGAAAGGTTCCCGGGGAATCGGAATTGAAAAATCCCTGGATGCGCTTCCTTAACTACTGATTCAGGAGTATTCTTGAGATTACGATTTTCTGAATTTCGCTTGTTCCTTCATAAATCTGTGTGATTTTGGCATCCCTCATCAAGCGCTCAACATGGTATTCCTTCACATAACCGTAACCGCCGTGAACCTGAATGGCTTCAACCGTGGTCTGCATGGCTATTTTTGAAGCGTACAATTTTGCCATGGCACTTTCTTTGTCAAAGTTTAAACCCTGATCTTTTGTCCAGGCTGCTTTGAGGCATAACCATCTGGCGGCTTCAATTTCCGTTGCCATGTCTGCCAGTTTAAATGCAATGGCCTGATGCTTGTTGATCGGCTTGCCAAAGGCTTCACGTTCTTTTGAATATGCCAATGCCAGTTCATATGCTCCGGACGCAATACCCAGGGCCTGTGAAGCGATTCCGATTCTTCCTCCGGATAAAACCTTCATTGCAAATGAAAAACCAAATCCTTCTTCTCCAAGTCTGTTTTCTTTCGGAACCTTCACATCCTGAAACATGAGTGTATGTGTGTCAGATCCTCTGATTCCCAATTTGTTTTCTTTCGCGCCAACGGTAAAACCTTCCCAGTCTTTTTCTACCAGGAAGGCATTGATTCCCTTGTGTCTTTTTGACGCGTCTGTTTGAGCAATGACAATGTAATAGGATGCGGAATTGCCGTTTGTGATCCAGTTTTTTGTTCCGTTGAGCAGGTAATGATCACCCTTGTCGATGGCTGTAGTTCGCTGAGAAGTGGCGTCCGATCCGGCTTCCGGTTCCGACAGACAAAATGCGCCTATTTTTTGACCGGAGGCAGTTGGTACCAGGTATTTTTGTTTTTGTTCTTCGGTTCCATACTTTTCCAGTCCCCAGCAGAAAAGGGAATTATTGACCGACATACATACGGATACCGACGCGTCAATTTTGGATATTTCTTCCATCGCCAAAACATATGAAACGGTATCCATTCCACCACCACCGTATTCGGGACTGACCATCATTCCCATAAAACCAAGCTCACCCAGTTGTTTGATTTCTTCTGTGGCAAACTGCTGTTTTTCATCTCTTTCTATCACACCTGCCTTTAAGATATTCTGGGCAAAGTCGCGTGCAGCATCTCTAACGGCTAGATGCTCTTCTGTCAATTGTAAATTCATGGAATAAAACTAATTTGTGGCAAATTTAGTCTAATAAATAAAATAGATCAATCTCAAATGAACTGTTTTAATGTAATTGGTTTAATGAGTGGAACAAGCCTGGATGGTCTGGATATAGCCAATTGCACCTTTNNTATCGAATTGCGCATTTTGAGACAGTGAATTATTCTCAGGAATGGCGTTTATCGTTATCGGGGGCTGCTGAACTTTCTAATGAACAATTAAACGAACTGGATGAGTCTTATGGTCGGTTTTTGGGAGACGAGGTTGTACGGTTCATCCGGCGGTATGATGTGAAGCCGGACTTTGTTTCGTCACATGGGCATACCGTAATACACCAGCCCGAAAAAAGAATAAGCGTTCAGATCGGAAATGGGAAAACCATTTCCGAAACATGCGGATTTCCGGTGGTCAATGATTTCAGAAGGGAGAATGTCGAAGCGGGGGGGCAGGGAGCGCCTCTTGTTCCCATTGGAGACAGGCTATTGTTTCCGGATTTTTCGGTCTGTTTAAATCTGGGTGGAATAGCGAATGTATCTACCTCGATCGATGGAATAGTGCAGGCTTTTGATATATCGATATGCAATTTGGCGTTTAACCATTTCGCTTCTCTATCCGGAATGAATTATGATGTGAACGGAGAATTGGGGCGATCCGGTAAAATGGATGAATCATTGTTTCATGAGTTAAACGGGTTGAAATATTTCCATTTTCCCGCACCAAAAAGCCTGGATGCGTCTTTTTTTAAGAAGCAAATGCTACCGCTGGTCAATTTGAACAAAACATCGATTGCCGATTGTGCCAGAACCTTTTATGAGCACCTGGCATTTCAAATAATGTCTTCGGTTAAGGAAAAAGGTCCTGTGTTGATTACCGGCGGTGGTGCGCACAACATCTTTCTCATTGATTTGATCACCCAAAAGGGAAATGTGGAAATATCTCTGGCAGACAACACCCTGATTGATTACAAGGAAGCATTAATTTTTGCTTTTCTGGGAGTGCTTCGAATCAGGGGAGAAGTCAATTGCCTGGCTTCGGTAACAGGATCACCTCAGGATATGTGCACCGGGAAAATGCACGGATTCTAATGGTCTGTAAAACAGATAACTTTTGTATTATTTTATCGCGTATTTAGTTAAGACAGGAATTTAAAATTTATACATTTGCACCCCCTAAAAGAAGCAAATGCTGAAACTCCTGAAAGAGTACGAAAACAAGCGTCCCGAGATCATTTTTGAATGGAAGGATTCCGAAACGGAAGCTGAAGGATGGGTCGTAATAAATAGTCTTCGCGGCGGAGCAGCCGGTGGAGGTACAAGAATGCGACCGGGTCTCGATAAGCACGAGGTGACATCGCTGGCCAAAACCATGGAAATAAAATTTACGGTGTCGGGCCCGGCCATTGGTGGAGCAAAATCCGGGATCAATTTTGATCCCAACGACCCGAGAAAGGAAGGGGTGTTGAAACGCTGGTATAAGGCCGTAACCCCTCTGCTTAAAAGTTATTACGGTACAGGAGGGGATTTAAACGTCGATGAGATACATGAGGTGATTCCCATCACGGAAAGTTACAATGTATGGCACCCGCAAGAAGGGGTGTTAACAGGACATTACGCGCCAAAAGAGATTGATAAAATTCATGCCATTTCGCACCTGCGACAAGGTGTTTCAAAAGTGATTGAAGATGCAAAATACAGCCCTGATCTTTCAAGGGGTTATGTCGTGGCTGACATGATTACGGGATTTGGGGTAAGTGAAGCCGTGAGGCATTTTTATTCCATTTACGGTGGACAGCTGGATGGAAAAAGGGCCATAATTCAGGGTTGGGGAAACGTGGCCTCGGCCGCAGCATTTTATTTATCTTCTCAGGGTTGTAAAATAGTCGGAATTATTGACCGCGAAGGCGGACTGATGAAAGCGGAAGGATTCACTCATCGTGAAGTCATTCAACTGTTTTTGGATAAACACAAAAACAAATTGGTATCAAAAGATCTTCTTTCCTTTGACGAATTGAATGAGAAAGTGTGGGACATGAAAGCTGAGGTGTTTATTCCTGCCGCGGCATCCCGTCTTATTACAAGAGATCAGATCGACCGATTGGTGAATGCGGGAATTGAAGTAATTTCCTGTGGTGCCAATGTTCCATTCGCGGACAAAGAAATATTTTTTGGACCGATCGGCGAATATGCGGACGGAAAAGTAAGCCTGATTCCTGATTTCATTGCAAATTGTGGCATGGCAAGGGTATTTGCGTATTTAATGGAAGCGAAAAACGATCTTTCTGACAAGGCAATTTTTGAAGATACCTCGCGTGTAATACGACAGGCTATAGCCAAAGTTTACGATGAAAGAGACAATCGGACTCGAATTACGGAAACTGCTTTCGGACTGGCATTAAAACAACTTACTTAATGGATTTCCAACACATCTTGCAGCTTGAGTATTTTGGAAATAGTGTCGAAAACTATTTGCTCGGACTGGTATTGATACTCGTTGGACTTGTATTTAATTCTGCGTTGGCGGGACTATTGGTTCGTGTTGTTAGCAAATCCTTTGTAAGATCGAAGTACAAATTGACATACCAGGATTATAGAGGCCACTTGAAAAAACCGCTCAGGCAGCTGGTGTTTTTGGTATTTCTTTATTTGGCGGTTAACCACCTTGAGTTTCCGGAAGCCTGGAATCTAGCGCCGGTCGAAAATTTTGGATTAAAGCGGGTAATTAGCAGAATTTATCTTGTGTTTTGGGCGATAGTGTTGATTCGCGTTGCAGTGAAATTTGTGGTCATCGGAGGCGAAATGTTGCTTAAAAAGGCCCATGAAACAGAATCAAAAAGTGACGATCAATTAATTCCTTTCGTTGTTGAAGCCGTTAAGGTAATCGTAATTATTTTTGGCGTCTTGATTGCGTCGAGTACCATTTTCAAAATAAATGTGGGATCCCTGGTTGCCGGACTGGGAATCGGAGGTTTGGCACTTGCCCTCGCGGCTAAAGAAAGCCTGGAAAATTTATTCGGGTCGTTTANNAAGCCATTTATTGTGGGGGACATGGTAACCATCAGCGGAATAAGCGGAACGGTCGAAAAAGTTGGATTTCGAAGCACCAGGATCAGGACGCTGGAAAAAAGTTATTTGACCATCCCAAATAAAATGATGGTGGATGCAGAACTGGATAATTTGTCGCTGAGGACTTTTCGAAGGGTTAAATTTAACATTGGAATTCTCTATGGTACCAAAATGTCTACCATTAAGTCCATTGTGCAAAAGATTCAGCAATTCATTGACGAACACCCTCACACAAATCAGGACGGTCAGGTAAAATTTATGGATTTTGGTAGTTCCTCTCTGGATATCATGATATTGTATTTCATTGATACCATGGATTATTCTTCGTTTCTCAACATAAAGGAAGAAATTAATTACAAGATTATGGAGATTGTGGAAGCTGAAGACAGTGATTTTGCATTCCCCACGCAAACCATTCATTTGAACAAAGAAAATAGCTGATACATGTTTATTTTAATGCTTATTATTTTTATTGTTGGTTACACGGCTATTGCCACGGAACACAACATTCGCGTTGACAAATCCGCAACCGCACTTGTTATCGGCTCTCTGACGTGGGCAGTTTTCATTCTGGGCGCACCCACCATTCTCCATGTTGACACAAGCTTAAGTGTAAGGGAAATGCTGGATTCGGGTACACACATTTTAAAGAGTTTAAAAGAGTATTTTATCTATCATTTTGAGGTCCCTGCGGATGAAATGCCAACAACGGTAACGCATTTCGTCCTGGATGAATTGAGGCATCACCTTGTCGAGATATCAGAGATTTTATTCTTCCTTCTGGGTGCTATGACCATTGTGGAACTTGTTGATGCGCACAACGGATTTTCGATCATCACCGATAAAATTAAAACGACGAATAAGCTTAAGTTGTTGATATCCCTCAGTCTTATTACGTTTGCGTTCAGTGCCGTTTTGGATAACCTGACAACTGCCATCGTAATGTCTGCATTACTGAAAAAGTTAATCAGTGACAAAAAGGACTTGTGGTTGTTCGCAGGCTTTATCATTATCGCGGCGAATGCCGGTGGAGCTTTTTCTCCGATTGGTGACGTGACAACCATTATGTTGTGGATTGGTGGCCAGATTACGGCAATTAACATCATTCAGGCCATTGTGGTTCCATCATTGGTCTGTCTGGCAGTCCCAATGTTATATATGGCGGTAAGTTTAAAGGGAAATGTGACAAGGCCCGAGGAATCTGAATTTAGCGAACACCTGATCAACCCTGCTTCGAACAAGGAAAAAAACATCATTTTCTTTTTGGGTATTGCAGCGCTGCTATTTGTGCCAATTTTTAAAACAATCACTCATCTGCCTCCATTTGTAGGAATTTTATTGGGATTGGGCGTGATCTGGGTAGTTACTGAACTGATGCACAAGAGCAAGAACCACGAAGAAAAAAATCTATTGTCCGTGGTTGGTGTGTTGAGAAAAGTTGATGTGCCGTCTGTATTATTCTTCCTTGGAATTTTGATGGCGGTTGCAAGTTTGAGTTCAGCGGGACACCTGATCATGCTGGCGAATTTTTTGGAAAAAAATGTTGGCAATATGTACGTGGTAAACATCATTATCGGATTGCTGTCTTCAATTGTTGATAACGTTCCGCTGGTCGCCGGTGCCATGGGTATGTATGAAATAGGTCCTGAAGTCGCCGGTGTTTCATATCCCGTCGACCACTCTTTCTGGGAGTTTCTGGCTTATTGTGCCGGAACGGGCGGAAGCTGTTTAATTATTGGTTCCGCAGCCGGTGTGGCGGTTATGGGTATTTTGAAAATCGACTTCATGTGGTACCTGCGACGCATAAGCCTGCTTGCCTTGGCTGGTTATCTTTCCGGTGCCCTGGTGTTCTTTTTGGAGAACACACTTTGATTCTTCACTAACACTTAT
>DNDT01000265.1 GCA_003487525.1 Flavobacteriales bacterium | reverse complement strand
CCACCGGGACCTAACCACTCCCGGGGATAAGGATACTCGAAGGAGATGGGGATTGCAAGAAGGATTATCAGGAGGGATTAAGGGTTTAAAGAGGAAGGGGTATAGATAGCGTAAAGGCTTTATCTCTGAGAGCAAATTCACTTCCAAAAAAACACTGACCTATTAAGTAGGTTAAGAAAAGTACTCTAACAACATAAAACGAGAAGAGGAAGAGAGATCATTCTGTTAATGCAAGATCTTCTCGACCGAGGCGACTACGGCATCCATATACGCAAAGAGCTTGTTGGCACAGGCAGCAGCTTTCAGATATTTCCAAACCCTCAATTGATTGAGTTGCGAACAATATCTGGGCAGGAACAGAGGCAACAAGCGATCTTCCAACACAGCAAAGGCAGCCTGACTGGCCAGGCTGTGATGGATGGAACCATTGTCCAAGACCAGGACGAGTGAATGCTGTTGAACCAAATGCTCGAGAAAAGCTATGAAGGTTTCACTGTTGCGCTTGTTCGCTACCTGGCAGATAACTTCATCGGTGACCCAATTGTCAGCGCCAAAGAGATGACGCCATTGTTGTTGACCAGGTGTGGGAATTCGCTTTTGGTGACCACGCTTCATCCAACAAGCTACCAAGACCGGCAACCAGCCTAACGTACTTTCGTCCATAAAGAAGAGGTCGATTTCCCCTTTTTCGGCTCTATTTTAGCTCTTCCAGCCATTCTTCTGCTGCTTGACGCACTTTCTCGTCTTGAAGATTGGTTAGACCATGCTTGGGACGCCCATAGACAAAATCGTTTTCCTTCAGCAGGGCTTTACACTGCGTTGGCTTCAATTCGATGCCTATCTTGGTTTTGAGATGTAACCGCAGTCGCTCGGTGGTCCAAATACTAAAGGCGTATCCCAACTCCTGCGGATCTTGTTCCACCACTTTTTCCAACTCAGCAACATAGCTGTCGGTCGCCTTCACGGGACGACCCGATTTTGGACGATTCGCCAGGCTTTCTTCCCGCCCTCTTGCCAGCGATGATGCCAGTCGTACACAGTCGGCTGGGAAACACTCAAGAATTCAGCCGCTTCTTTGGGCTTTTTTCCTTCGTGCAACAATCGCATTCCCATGGCTCGTTGTCGTACTTCCGGTCGCTTATCCTGTTTGATGGCTTTTACGATTATTCGCAAGCCTTCTTCCGTGAGTTGAAAACTGAGGCTCTTTGGCATTCGCCCAGTATCTCATGTCTTGCCTTCTCGTTATTATGGTTTTAAGGTTCTTTTCGACTGTTACTTAAGTGTATAAGGTGCTTATAAAATAGAAGAGATAATGAGAAATCTTCGTTACAGCCATTTATTTGTAGGCGTTTAGAGCTTCATTCTTAGCTCAGATCAGCCGCCCTTGAGAGAAATTTAAAGGTTGTCAACTCGATTGCAAGTTGTCTAGCGACACCAATTTCAATAAAGCTGGAATAAATACAATTGCCAAAGGAACAAGAAACAGGCGAGTTTCATCGGCCGAACCAAAAACAAAGACCGCGGCCGACCAAGGCAAAACTAAAAATAACAAGTACATCTTAAGAATTGTTGGCCAGTGATTCACGAAAATTATGGTTAGCGGCAACAAACTAAACATCTGTGCAAGTCCTACCCATGTCATTAAATTAAATATATTTAAATATAGTAACTGAAAACCAGGAAATACTGCGCCATATCGACTTCCTGAATAGGTTTCCACCCTTATTAAAAAACGGGCTCCAAAATATATTACGAAAAATCCCAGCATAGATAAAGCAAGGATTTTTATTAACTGAGAAGAAAACATTTTGAATCCCCACAATTGCCGCCACCGAGTTTGGCTAAATCGAGCAGAAAACAGCATAACTGGTATGAAAACTGCTCCTTCGCGATTTAGAGTGGCTAAAATCGTTAATGGCAAAATCCACCAATCTTTGTTGAAATTAATCAGTATTCCGGCAAAAAGGAAAAATGCCAGTTCGGTATAGGTATAAAAAGAGAGATCGGATTGGTTAAAAGCAAAATTCATACCTGATATCAATATAAGAATTCCCATAACACGATTCGATCGCGAAATCCCTAAAGTTCCCAAGTATATGAATGCTAGAAAAAAAATTACAAAATTCTGAATAAATCGAAAACCAAAAGATACTACTTCATATTTTATGCGCTGCTCCTCCGGCGTGTTATAAGGCACAAATTTCAGAAGAGTATATTCAAGAATATAATCTGTCAGCAATCGGTAACTATAAGGTGCATCTGCATTTCCATTGATCTTTTTCTGGTGACGATTGAAATCTGTAGTTTTAATATAATCTTCCCCAAAATTTTCATAAATATAGTTGAATTGCGACAACACAGTAATTGTAGACGCTCCAAGAAATAGAACCAACAAGAAAAAGGTACTCTTTAACTTAATCATTGGGTTCGCTTTCATCAACAAATAGGGGAAATCTTCAAAATTCCAATCTCTGCCGCAAGCAGACGGAGTATTAAGGAATAAACGTTTGTTATCAATACGATATTCGCACGAAAGCAAGTAGGATTATAGCCCCATCTAAGTGTGTGTCAAAGCCCATTTCTCGCTCCCATCTATCCAAGGGTTCATTTGCAANNCGCGTCATCGCCAGAGTGTGCCTTCACATCCTGCACTTGATCTATTGGGCAGGTACTATTTTATAGCAGTATTCCTTTTTTGTGCGTCAAGTCACTGGCCACATCAAACTGCATAGACTCGCCAACAGAATGCATAACATTAAAAACAACAACATTGACCATATCCATTTGGTATTAACGGGTGTTGCCATCACATCCACCTGATCATCTTCATGGTTTGTTAATTGTGCCATGCGGTTCCCTCCCGAATAAAACCAACATATGTCGATAATTTCATTGTAGGCAATCTGGTTTCAAAGTCAAGTTGTGTTTGTCATTATCCATGCTTAAAACAAAAGACTCTCTAGCGAGAGTCTCCTGTTTTGTCGGGGCGAGAGGATTTGNNCCGGGCTGCGCCACGCCCCGATGGCAGGGCAACATTATAGTCCCGTTTGAATAATCTGGCAACTCGCTATGATTATGCTAAAATAAGACATTACCTTATGGAGTTTCCATGCCAGACATGATCGAAGTTCAAATAGACAGCGTACGCGTACATTTGATGACACCCCAGCGTCTCGTTGTATTAAAACAAAAAAATTCAGAACGCTACCTCCCCATCTGGGTGGGGCCATACGAAGCGGAAGCGATCACGGTCGCATTGCAGGAAGTGGAAATGAGCCGTCCGCTCACCCATGACCTGCTTAATAGTGTTTTCGGCGCGTTCAATGCAACTGTTAACCGGATCGAGATCGTTAAACTACAGAACGATATTTTTTATGGCAACATCGTCGCTGAAGTGGACGGCAAGGAGATCCACATCGATTCGCGTCCATCCGATGCGATCGCGCTGTCTGTAAGGGCGCATGTGCCGATCCTTGTGCATCCGAGTGTGATGGATGAGGCGGGAATTCTGCCTGAGGAGAATCTACCCGAGGGTGAAGAAAAATCAACTCGAAGCGAACCAGCCCCCTTGTCCGAAGAAGGAAGCGCAAGGCTGTCTGTCTTCGAAGACTGTCTTGGAAAACTCGATCTCGACACACTCGACGACAAAGACAACCCAGACGACGAATCAACTGACAAACCAAAGAAAACATGACCGACTACCTGCCACAAGA
>DNDT01000146.1 GCA_003487525.1 Flavobacteriales bacterium | reverse complement strand
ATTGCTTGCCTGATTTCATCGGCAGAAAGATTTAATACTTTCGGAATACTTGTTACCGCGTCTTTCCCGTAAACACTGATAGATTTGCCTTCTCCTATCATCTGGGTGGAACATGATTCTATTTTGGCTTCTTCCGCGCTGTTTTCTCCTACTTTCATGGAGTATTTGCTCAGAATGTAATCAAGCAGACATTTGGTCATTGTATCGCCGCCGGTTCTTATATTATCGCTGTAGGCGATCGAAGACATGCTCAATACGGCAATATCGGTTATTCCACCGCCTATATTCACCACCATTTGACCACGATTTTTGTCTATGTCCAATCCGGCCCCGATGGCTGCCGCAATCGGTTCTTCAATCATGAAAAGGCGGCCTATGCCGGATTCTGAGGCTGCTTTGACAATTGCTTTTTCTTCAACTTTGGTTATCCCGGCCGGAACGCAAACAACGGCTTTGGGTTTCAAAAAGCGGCTCATTTTCTGAACCTTTGCAAAGAACTCCCTGATCATGGCCTGGGTGATTTCAATATCCTCGATGATTCCGCTTTCCAATGGTTTAACAACTTTGATATTGAGAGGCGTCCTGCCGATATAGCTCTTTGCTTCTTTTCCGGCCGCCAGTATTTCCATGGTATTTGCATCATAGGCAACAACTGAAGGTTCCTGCAGAACCAGACCAACACCCTGCAAATAAATAAGCGTGTTTGCCGTACCCAGATCCATGGCTATGTTTTTGGAAAACAAACCCTTTTTAGACGTGATTACGTCCGGGGATATTTCCTTTTTTTTCTTTTTGTATTTGTTCGACCTGATGCCGGATTTAAAGAAAGAAGCCATATACCTAATAACCACCTGATTTTATGAATATTATTTACTAATACACTGCCGTAATTTTCCGTTTTGGAAGTTTGGAAATTACCCTTTTTTCATTCAAATATCTACTCTCGCAACAAGGTATATTTTACTCTTTTTTTAAACAGGCCGAAAAAGAGTTCTTTTCCTTAAAATGATTGAATTTTTGCCCTTTTTGAACTATGTTTGTGGGAATATGTTTTTCTTTGTGCATATACATTATAAATGTTCGTAATTATTAAATATATTTTATTTTTCATCCTGCTTTTTTTTCATAGCGGATCAGAGCACGAGTCTTAAATAATGTTTGTTTGCTCTTTATAAACTGTTGATAACTTTTAAACATATTTTTCCCAAAAATTGTCACAACACCCATTTTTCATAAATATTTAAAAAATTACATGTAGTTACGTATGTTATAAACATACTAACAGTGCTTATAATAATAAGTTAACTTCATATAAAAATACTTATTAAAAAGAGGCTCCTTCTTATGACGATGATCATTAACGTTTCTCGCGAAGATTTTTTGTCAGCTCTTTCCTCCTTGCAAAACGTAACCGGTAAAAAAGGAACTATTGCGATCCTCAGCAATGTTCTCGTTGAAACGAAAAATGATGCTATCAGCGTTACGGGAACAGATCTTGAAGTTGGACTCCGTTTCAATATACCGGCAGAAATACTGGATAGCGGATCCATCTCCATGCCGGCCAAGAAACTTTTTGAGATTGTCCGGGAATCGGCTGCTGATATTATCCATATGGAATGCATGGATAATAATTGGGTTAAAATAACTGCAGATTCAAGCAGTTATAATCTTGCTGGAATGAATGCGGACGAATATCCGGCATTTCCCGAATATAATGGTGCTTCTCTTATTCCGGTAGATAGCGGAATTGTTAATGAACTGATTGATAAAACTATTTTTTCCGTCGCTCCTGAGGGTGAAAGTCAATACAATTTGTCAGGAATTCTTGTAGAAAAAGAGGTGAAAGAAGGCGGAAAAAATTACATAAGGATGGTTTCCACAGATGGTCACCGCCTTTCTCTTATGGAAATTGAAAGAGGGGAAGAACTGGCCGGACTTTATATCAACAAAAATACTCTTATTCCTCGCAAAGGAATTATGGAAATGCGTAAATTTTGCGAAGGAAAAGATAAAATTTCTATTTCTTTTGAAGAGAAACAGGCAGTTGTTAAATCCGAACAAGCAATTCTTATCATTCGGTTAATGAATGGAGATTTTCCTGATTATAAAAATATTCTGAAAGGGAATATGGATGAAACTTTTCTGGAAATTGACAGGAAGACCCTTTTAAATTCCATGAAGAGGATGAACCTTTTTACCGAAGACAGATATAATGCTGTTAAATTTCTCATAAAATCCAACAAATTGGTTTTATCATCGCAGAATATCGACATAGGCAATGCCAAAGATGTAATGAGTATTGTTTATAGCGGTGAAAAAATGGAACTTGGTTTTAACGGGAAATATTTTGTTGATGTTCTCCAGGTTTTAAGCAGTAACACCATCAAGGTGTTCATAAGTTCAACCGAAACCCCATGCTTGATCAGATCAGATGATGACCCAGGCTTTGTAAGCCTGATTATGCCAATGAAACTGTAAGAGTTTAAAGAATCCTTTTTCTCTGTAACGAAACCATTTCAAAGGAAAATTAAGTGACTGAAGAAAATAAGGGATACGGCGCGGAGCAGATCAAAGTTCTCTCCGGACTGGAAGGTGTAAGAAAGCGGCCATCGATGTATATCGGCAATACCGCCGAAGAAGGGTTGCATCATCTTATTTACGAGGTGGTGGATAACTCCATCGACGAAGCATTGGCCGGGCATTGTACGGCCATCAAAGTGATTTTCCATGAAGATGAAAGTGTATCGGTGGAGGACAACGGTCGAGGCATCCCGGTAGATATCCATCCAACCGAAGGCGTGTCGGCACTGGAACTGGTCATGGGAACACTTCATGCCGGTGGTAAATTTGATCACTCCACTTACAAAGTTTCCGGCGGCTTACATGGTGTAGGTGTCTCGGTTGTGAATGCGTTGAGCAGTTGGACGATTGCCGAGGTAAAAAGAAACGGCAAAGTTCATCAGCAGCGCTATGAAAAAGGCATCAAGCAAGGCGATGTACAAATTGTCGGCGAAACGGATCAAAGCGGCACCAAGATTACATTTATTCCGGATCCGACTATTTTCACCGAAACCACGATTTTCAAGTACGACATCATCCAAAACCGCTTGCGAGAACTGGCTTTCCTTAACAGAGATGTCAAAATTCTCCTGAAAGACGAACGAAGTGGCGCCGAAGATGAGTTTCACTGCAAAGGCGGACTTGTCGAATATGTCGAATATTTAAATAGAAAACGGACAGCTATCAATGCTGAACCAATCTTTTTCAGCGGTGAAAAAGAAAACGTTCAGGTTGAGGTATGTTTCCAATATTTCGACGGTTATTCCGAAAGGCTTTTTTCTTACGTAAACAATATTTTCACCAAGGAAGGCGGAACACACGTTACCGGCTTTAGAGGGGCGCTTACCCGGTGCATCAACCGCTATGCCAGCGATGACGTGGTGCCCAAGAACATGAAGGAAAAACTTGGCGGTGATGATGTCCGCGAAGGGCTTACCTGTGTGGTTTCCGTAAGGGTGCCCAATCCGCAGTTTGAAGGTCAGACCAAGACCAAGCTGGGTAATTCCGAGGTCGAGAGTTTCGTCACGCAGGTGGTCAACGAGCAGCTCGGCGCGTGGCTGGAGGAGCACCCTGCCGAGGCCAAGCGGGTGGTCAACAAGTCCGTCCAGGCCATGCAGGCCCGCGAGGCCGCCCGCAAGGCCCGGGACCTGACGCGGCGCAAGAGCGCCCTGGAATTTTCAGGCCTGCCGGGAAAACTTGCCGACTGCCAGGAAAAGGACCCCGACCGGGCCGAGCTGTTCATCGTCGAGGGCGATTCGGCGG
>DNDT01000348.1 GCA_003487525.1 Flavobacteriales bacterium | reverse complement strand
GCTGCTTTAGTGATTTCTTTTACTTGATCCTGTTCCCACTTTTCCGGGGCGAAAACCATTACATAAAGAGCTTTGACGTTTTTCACTACTATATTGGACATTACATATTCTCCTATAGGTACAAAATCAATTCATAGACGATGCGCCTGGTTCATACACGAGCATAGAGTTATTTTTCAGGCGTTTTTCAATGCAAGTTAGAACAAGTTCAAATCTTTGCCATATCACCCTACGAAAGCGGTTGCCAGCGACCAAAGGGGCTCAACGATTCTTGCAGAGATACTTGCATCGAGCACGAGTACGGGATGCTTCAGATTTAACTATGGATACAAGTCCCAATGCTCATAAAAATTGTATACATAGTCAGTCTGGAAATCATTAATATGGCTGTGCAAATGTAGTTCAAGCTGATTTCCCTTTGCGATGCCATAGTATTTTACCGAACGAGCACTGGAACTTGTCGTAAAATCCAGTCTTCCATCATCAAATAATACATACTCCCCTTCTGCTAAAAATTCATGTCCATCCTTTTTGATCCGGTCAACGGCTTTTTCAGGCTTGTCTCGAAACGAACCGTCAACCACAGTTCCATCTTTATAAAATCGAAGATAATGGAAGTAACCTGCTTCAGGCACATAATAAATACCGTCAAATCGCAGGAGAGAGAAGTTTGCACTGCCATCCACCACAGCGCTCTTTTCAAGTAGTTCATCCGTAACTGTCAGTATAGGCATATTCATGTTCGGAACCTTCAGGTTCTTGACAGACATGGATGCTCCATCACATGCGATTACGGAGAAATCAAGAATTACATCTGGGGCATGGGGCCCAATGGCAACTCCAAATATATGCATTTTATTTTCATTAATGATCGAATTAGGGGTAAGTACATTGACTGGCTCATCAAGAGTATCAGCATCAATGACAACCTTGCAGATCTTTCTGCTGCTTTCATTGGAAATGCCGAAGCCATTTGCAGGGCGATCCCCAGGTCTATATAAGCTCAATGTTGCATCTTCACCCGAGTAAGCCAAGGAATTCCCTACACCAAGCATGTATTTTCCTTTGCAATCTTCAGCCAGCAGGGAATATTTTCCAATTGGAAGACCTCTGATCTGGTACGATTCCCCATATTCCATTTCACTTCTTCCAAGCAGAAGATCATTTTTCCATTCTGCATCAGCATTTAGCGGGCCTTTTTCCAGATAGAAACTGCATACATCTGGGGCATCTTTGTTCAGAATTGTTAATGCAGGAGCCGTAAAGGTCAGCTTTTCAGGATGTTGTATCTGATCTTTTGTCAAATACAACATCAATCCACCATCACTTTCCTCCCAAAGCACTTCCATATTCCCAACATAGATCGAACAAGCTACACTCGACACTTGCTGGGGACTAACCAACAGTTGAATAATTTCGACATCCGTCGAAACATACACAGTTTTCTCCCAATAATCATCACCCATTCTAATCGGCGGGTCGATCTCTTCCTCAACGATCTTGCCATTCGCTGCCGTATACCTGACTATTGATTCAGCCCCCTGACATTTGTAAGTGATCTTTTGCCCATTCCGACAGCTCGTAAAAACGGGAGAAATCAACAAGATCAAGAAGACAATAATGTATTTTCGAAATCGGTCCATATATTCTCCGACATGGATGATAAAACTATTTGTATGATTATGTTGCGAAGTTTGTGAGCAACAATATGTGTTGCACCCGTCGAAAAATCAATACTTGCAAGACACAACACATATTGGGCAATGGTATATCTTTTACTAGATGGACAACACTTCCTTGACCTTGCCAAGGTTCTTCTGATTCATCTTTGCACACATGAAAACATAATGTGTACCATCCTGAAGCACGACATACCCTGTTGACATCAGTCCCGCTCGAACTCCAACAAATAGTTTCTTGGCAGGGCTGTTTTTATGGAACGCTGGTTAATGCTCCTCTTAGGCAAACAACTCCTTTTCTTTCTAAAGAGCCTTCTGGTGAAATTTGGGACAGAGTAAAACATATTTAATCATGTATTCGTTAGGTGCGTAAGACAACCACAGTCCTTCAGAATCAATTACATCCCAATTTCCAGAACCATTTCTTCGAACCTTATAGCGCCTGCCCTCTTCGTAAAGCTTGCTGTTTTCAAGATCTCGAGAAAACGATGACCTTTCATAAATGGTCGCTTTTCTATTGTTTGCAGATAAAGACAAGATGCCGAATTCATACCTCAGCCACTTGCGGGAGCCGGATGAAAATTGTTCTTTATACTTTTGGATGGCTTTATTGCTATCTGCAGCTTCTACTAATTTATGGTCGTAATACCACCAGACCTTGATTGGTTCGTCAGTTTTCAATTGATCCCAAACTTTTTTGCTGGATACGTTGGGCGGGAAATAAATAATCAACATTGCTTCTTCCGGCTTGTCTAACCAGGGTTCTCCCCTCGTTTGAGAATAACTTACTGGATCACCCATTGTCTTTTCAGATAGTCGAATATGGCGATCAAGCCAGAATGAAATTATTTCTTTTTCAGCATCGTCTTTTGTAACGGATGGAGAGCAGCCATCCAACAGTACAACGGCTATGATCGTAAACAACAAAACGGCAAAGATGGTGGTTGATTTCTTCATGTTTTCCTCAATTAAGAATCACGTCCCGTTCGAAAATCCGTAACGGAGGTTGAACGGGATCGTGTTCTTATAAAATAAGAATCAATGCTCTTCTTAGGCAAACAACTCTTTGACTTTCTGGAGAGCCTTTTGGTTCATTTTGGCGCACAGCAAAACATAATGTGTACCATCTTGAAGAACAACATGCACTGTTGACATCATCCCTGCTTCGATCTCCAGGGCTTTTACTTCGCTGCGCGGGTGTTTCGCAAGCATTTCACCGAGACTATTCTTGAAGAGTCCTTGCTTAACCGTGAAGAAACCAACATGGTTATCGCCAACCGCCATATAACAACTGCCTTTGTGATTTCCCGGAGAGGTTGCCTCTTTTAATTCCGTGCCGGAGGCCAGATTTTGCATCAAGCCTTTCCCAAGCACTCCAAGATTCTTGACCGCCTTTTTAACAGCCGCCTGTGAATCCAGCGTTACACCAACCGTTACGTTCTCACTCATCATTTCACTTGCAAGCTTTTCCATTTTTTATTCTCCTTATTTGTTTTTTTGAACAACATGAGCACAGATCTCATTTTGTTTTTTATATTTTTTACTCAGGCTCGTTGATCATAAAGATGACGTTGACCTTGCCATTTTCCGGGATCAGGTTGAGCGTCACATATCCCTTTTCACCTTTCAGGAAATTGAAGGTCTGGTTTTCTGGGTCGTTATAATCTCTATGCCAACCCATGCAACGGTCATCATCAAGACACTTCCCATTCTCGTCCACATCCAGCGGCCAGCCGATATTTGGCATCTCTGTCAGATAGAACTC
>DNDT01000515.1 GCA_003487525.1 Flavobacteriales bacterium | reverse complement strand
ATTATAGACAATTGCCTCTGCTTCTTCTTTGGTGAACCTGCCCGCAATTACAACCAAACCGGAAGTGATTTTTTCTCGAATAATGGGCATACTCATGATTTTGCCATTAACAATAATTGCGAGTGGCTTGTTGATATTCTGTTCAGTAAAGGTGGCAAATTTCTTGGAAGCCTCTTGAGACAATACAAGCCTGATAACAGGTTCTTTGATAACTCGACCACCTGTTTCAACAACTGCTGACTCGATATCATGATTCACGATGATTGGAGCAGGATCGATAAATGCCGTTCGTTTTGATTTATAAAATTCCATCTCAACAAAACCTGCCTCCGCCTTGTTTTGCCCAAGACATAATTCTATTTGCGTGTTTGCCGTGTCTTGATAGGCAGTGGCAATTCCAGCGCTGAACAACATAAAATTAATGAGCAGTAATGGAATAAAGCGTCGCATATCGATTGGAGATTTGATTTTCATTTTTTATGCACAACGACCGAATTCAGCGGAGCAAAAGAGCAGCTCGGACTTGGCCAAAGGCACCGTATACACGAAAACGGATAACTTCGAAAAAAGGAGCCTCTTTTGTTCCGCTGGAATGATTTGTTATGTGATTTCAGTTGCATATCTGCATTTTGGAAAGCCTGAGCAACCCATAAATTTCTTGCCGATATTTTGTCCTTTTTTTGTTTCGCGATCTACCATTTCACACCCACACTTTGGACATGAATTTGCATGAGTGCTTTCTTTTTTTGCGACAATATTCTTAACGTGCGCTACATGTTCTCGATTTGTTTTGAAAGAACGGGTTAATCTGCCATTTTCAATTTTATTAGTAATTTCATTGACTTCTGATTCAGATAATACAGGTTGAGTTTTCGATTTTATATAGCGGATATATCCGCCACCATAAGTAACATTTTCAGGCATATTTGTTTTGAAAGTGCTGTCACCGACAAAAACTATGACAGAATGAATTTGTTGGTCGTTAAGATTCAACAATGATTCAAGAGTTTTTGTATGTTTGTAGTTCTGGTGGAGGGGATTTTGGAACTTACTGGTGTGTTTATATATTTTTTGTGTCCACGTTTTTTGATTCGCATTCCCGAATATCCAGCCTTTTATATTTTTTGTTTCTACGACAAAAACACCGAATTTTGAAACAATAATGTGGTCTATCTGAGTAGTGCCATTTTCGGTTGGAAGGGTTACGTTTTTAATGAGATGGTATTGTTTTTTGTCCAGGAACATTTTGGCACTGACATTAATAATAAATTCTCCAATAACTCCTTTGAACCATGGCGTTTTAATTACACCAAATATGATAAAGACAGGAATAAAATACCAATAATTTTGAAGCAGTTGCAGGATAAATGACGATGGTTCCATATTATTCCTTTATTTACACATAACGTTAAGCTGAGTGGCGCGCCACCCTTGCCTGCCCGATAAAGCCGCCGATGTTCTCCGCGTCCACTCAAGCGCCTTGTTCGCAACTTGCTATTGATTATAAAGCCTGCTGATTTCCCGGAGCCAACTTCTGACATTACCATTTGTATCAATTTCATCTAGCATGGCGACGGTCATAGCCGACACTGCTTCGTTATTTAATCGCCTCTTTGCACGAGATTCTTTTTTCTTCTTTTTGTCTGCATCCAAGTCATGCCATTCACCAGCCCCCCCATTGGCGACATGGAGATGTTGCGCAACAAGTTCTGGTACATCATCAAAGTCTCCATAAGCCAAATTTACATCTATGCTATTTTCAATTGCCTGAGGATGGATGTAATTTTCCATTTCTCTTTTTTCAGTAAGCATGGCTATGGCGTTTGCTCTTGCATTAATTGCATCAACAGCGTCTTGGTGGCTTGATTTAGTTGTAGGCGGCTGATCTCTGTCAAATAAGTGAAACTCTGGCCTATTAAGCCCTGCAAGTCGATGTGTCCAAAGAGTTAGACTTGAGCCACCCAGTGGCACGAAAATTATTTCACCCTCAGCCTCAAGCTTTGTCAGATCAATAACATCTTCGCCGGCTTGCAGCAGAACTTGGGAGATATTTTTCAGAAAATCTATGTCATTTACCCCCTCGACGCCGATGAATACTTTCACCTTATGATCAGGCAGAACACCAAGTGCTTTTGCAACTTGAGTGTAAGTATCTTCACCGTATGAGTGTATTTGCCTCCCTATGTCCGTAATATCGATATACCGTAGTGAGTTAATGGGGATGTCTTTAGCAAGTACAGGAGTGTGGGTTGTTACGACAACTTGACACCCGGGCTGTTCAGATAATTCCCGAAGTGCTTCAAAAAGGATTTTTTGGTTATTCGGATGTTGGCTTGTTTCAGGCTCTTCAATTGCGTAAATTATCCCCGGTGCCTCTTTTTGTTCAAGACGACGTTCAGCTTGTGCTCGAAAAAAATTTAACAAGACGAGCCGCCTCACGCCGCTGCCTCTTTTGTTTATTGGGATTTGCGCATCATCTGTTAGGCTTATGCTGAAAACCTTAGACCAATTAGGTTTAGAAAAACGGGGATTCAACTCACTGGCCAGATGAGGGTCCATTTCGCGTATTTTCTCAACCGTTTCCCGCGCTATTTGCTCTACTTGGCTTTGAACATGCTCCGCAATATCATCAAGCTCAGCTTGTCTCTGTCTAATTGCCTCATCAACAGCCGACTTCATTGGGGACTGTGCTTCTTCGTCTTGATCAGTGCTTTTTCTGTCAGAATGAAAAACAGCAAGAACAGGTAGTTGCTTGGAGAGGACTGACCATATTTTTTTTGCATCTTCTTTCTCTAAGTCTACTTCCTTTTCTTCAAGGTTAAGATCGCCTGAGGAGTTCCATATAGATTTCCGTAACTCTAAATTAATTCTTTGGTCAACACCGGAAAGGTCCACTCCAAGCTGTTTTGCTCTTGTTTGGAGTTGTTGCCTTTTCAAATGGAGTAAATCAGCATGCCCTTCTGCTGTGGGATGTAATGCGTATGCAAAAATCCCTGTTGGCTTTGGCGTTTTGAGATGACCGCTATAAACACGATGAATTTCTAGGTGACCATGACTATTGAGTAGGTGTTCTTGCTCTAGAGTGGTTGGATGATCAGCATCAATAATGATATTACTTGGCAAATCCGTGAATTCACAGATTACTCGCATGTCCTGCTTGTTACCGGATATGCATGCATCGTCGCCATCTGGTTTATATTCGTCAAAAAATAGAGCAAGGGCATCAAGAATAGACGACTTTCCCGAATCATTCCTTCCTACTAACGCAGTGAAGTCTTCGAAACTTAGAGATTTTTCCTCTTGGTAACACCTAAAGTTTCGAACCCTGATTCGTAATAGCTTCATTGTTTAATTCCTGTATGCGAACGACCATAATAAGGTGCCAAAAGAGAACGTGCGCTGAACGGGGCACCATCATTGGGTATGCGATAAATTTTAATAGATGAACTTACCCAGGACTCTTTTGGTCACTCTTGATTAAATTGTTAGGTTGGTCTTTGTTGAAGAAGTTTACTTCATATTTTGTAACAATTATTCGATTGACGTTGCTCCTAGCTGCTACCTCCCTGTTCAAATACTTGTTATCTTTTTTGGCAGAAACATAGACCTCTTTGTTAATCTTCAACTTTTCCTCAAAGCTCATAACTCAACCACCTTATTTTTTAGATGTTTGAAAAAGTACTTTTTGTGCATCTGGTATTCATACAAGTACACAAATGACTGAATTTCCTTTTGATAAAATAACTTCATTTCGTCTGCACTGGAAAATATATTTTTATTATGGAACTCCACATTTAGTAACCCTACAACAGATCCATTTATCTTAAGTGGTATACCAATATAGTGCTTGATAGATTTACGACGTTCTTCTTTCCCAACTTCATAATTTCCCTTTTTAACTTTGTAACATATGACAGTATTCTTCTTTTTAATCGCTCTAATCCCAGCAAATGCATTAAACTTTTGATTACCTAAATTCAACTCAGAAGTTACAGTATTATGTAGAGTCGGGTCGTAATGTGAAGAATATGAAAATGTAGATATATTTTCGAAATCAATATCAAACTCATCATCATGGAATAAGGATAAAAATATATCACCACCGCCTATATCTTTATTTTTATCTTTTAGTGATGCAAACAAATGCTCAGAAAAATTCCTATGTATAATTTGCATATTTTCCTCATACGAATGCCTCTCACATATATTATCTAACGAAAGAACCCCACATTTTAACTCCTTGAGATGTTTTTCAATTTCCTTATTGTTGTTCAATAGACATCTGTAGTGCGGAAAACCTAGGCTAGGTGCGTCAATTTTTTTAAAAAATTCGTGAGTATAAATAACAATTCGCGCAAGAAGAGCATAAAACACAACACATGTAAGAATAATTACAATTATTTCTCCGGCAGCTGGCATGAATATTTGTTTAATTAGCCCTGACCCTGAAAAATTTGTTGCCTTCCTAACAATAAAATATGAGGCAACAATAAGTAAAGTGGACTCAACGAAATAGCGATGTATCTTTCTAATATTTAATTGCATTAATTACCTTTTAAATTTCAGATTTAACCTAACGTTTGAACTCAGCGGCTGGCCACCATAACTTGCCGCGTCAGCGCCGCCGCGCTTC
>DNDT01000447.1 GCA_003487525.1 Flavobacteriales bacterium | reverse complement strand
TTAATGGGTGACCCCCTTCTTCTTCGCAATTGTTATCATTAAATTAGTTTAATTTTCTTGAGAAAAATCTCCATGTTGCCAAAAGCCAAAGAGGCTCACCGAAATAGAAAAGAACCGTATACACAGTTTCTATTTTTTCTTTAAAACCCAATGCGATGCAAAAAACTGTGGCAATAATTGTTAAAGCTACAAAACTTCCCTGGCAGGCCATAAAGATACGGAGTTTCATAAAATCAAATGTCATTGCTTCTTCATATGATTTTATTAACACATCCTCATTTTTCTCTTGGTAGTTAGACTCTCTTTCCAATTTGGCTTTCAAAATGCCTGTGGTTACATAAAATACTAAAATAAACAGTGCGGAGGTAAATATTAACGTAGGGATATTATTGATTATAGTTTTTGATGCCTCAAAAGATTCTGAAGTAACTCCAAAGATTAAAGATGCTAAAAAGCTAAATATCATTAAAGCCGCAAAAAAAAGGCTAATAATTGTTATTCGATAATTGATTAAAGCTAGGATAAATTTGCTCTCAATTTTCATATATTTCACATGATAACGATTGAATTCACGGGCTACAAGGAAACGTGAGTATTGTGATGGCACGTAAACACAAAACTTATTGATGAAACTACCCGCGCCCTTGTAGTCCGGTGCAATGACTGGTTGTGCATTTTTTTTATTAATTTAGTGTGGATAGACAAACTCTTCTGTAACACCTTCCGACTCAAGGTATTTAGCCAATTCATGTTTTACGGTATGTGAAATATGAAACTTGGTAAATACTTTATTTTTCTTTCTCATTTCATAATCAGCCCAAATATCTGCAAGATCGTATCGAAAATCCATTTGAGCTATATAAATAGGAGCTTGGTTTTTAGCACGTACCTGGTTAGTTTGTTTTTTAGGATGAAACATAAGAGGAAAAGTATTTTCTCCATTTAAAAAATCGCCTTCCGTCATTAATTTCAGTGTTTTTTCTACTTTACCTTCTTGTAAGATATTTCCTGTCGAACTGGCATCATATACCCAGATGGCCCCATCTCTAGTGCTTACTGTGCATTGCCCTTTTTGGCCATCAAATACTGAGAAATATAGTGCAATTTCTCTGGGTATTGCTGAGAATTTTTTAATAGTTCATACCATGGATCGATATCGTCACTTTTCTCTTTTGAAAATACATCTTTGCTCGGTTTGTAAATTGATCCAAATTTTAATAGCATGAGAGACGCTATAGCCCGATGAAAAGAGACTTGATGCCTTATTGAATTTGGCAATTTTTGATATGGGGCTAGGCCAAAAAGTTCTGTAACACTAGCTCTCAAAAATGTAGAATCCAAAAGCCATGAACTGTCAGATTGCCCCCTGAATAATGTTAGGAAATCATCTTTTTCATTTGTTTTGGTAATATATTCAAGTTCTTTTAGAAGATTACCTGCTGAAGAGGGCACCCATTCCCTGTAGTCTGGGCTACTAAAAGTACTTTTTACCTTAGGACCATTTATTTTCATTGGATCAATTGCTCTGCACAACGATTTGGGTGAGGGGCGCGCCTTAAGCCTTGCAAGTTCTAACCCCAGCAGATTTTCGCGCCCTTCTCCACCCGATGGTTAGCCATTTTTTTTGTTTTATACAACACTTCTGAATACATTTATAAAAAAGTCTAATACGAAGGCACCGTAAGGAATTACAAGAATTAAAGAAAGTATGATAGTGCTTGTCCAAAAAAATGCGCTTGTTTTGGTGCTGTTCAATTTTNNTACTTGTCATAATTTTATTCTTTCTGGCTAACGATTTGCATAAGGGGCGCGCCACAAACCGTGCAGAATACCTAGGCAGCGCTGGTTCGCGTCCCTCTTAATGCGCTGGTTATGTGAGTTCTTTTATTTTGTTAGTAAAAATATGCCAGCCATTATTAACCAAGCGAATACAGAAATTATTAATACAATTTCGACATAGTATAAAAGGTGCAGTATACTGTTGTTTTTTTTTGTATAATCTCTGAATTTGAAAAATATTACAGAAGAAAAAAGCATGCCTGGTAAAGACCTATCAATTGCTTTTTTTTTCAACAAGTAAGAATGCATAAAGAATTGAAGAGCCAAACCCACAGCTAGAAATACCAAGAATATCTTTTTATAATTTGTTGGATTTATAATTTCTTCCATGCCCAATAACTTGTCTTGTTAGTCAAATTTTTTCTACACATAACGATTTGGGTGAGGGGCGCGCCCAAGAACATGCCCCATAAGGCCGCAGTGCTTATTCGCGTCCCTCTCCACCCTTTTGTTATATGATATATATTTGCCCTAGGGTTGTTTTGATTTCCTGTAAATTTTTTCTCCTAAAAATAAAAGCCCCCAGATTAAAAAAGCGTAAAATGTGTATAGAAAAGCAAAAAATAATGAAATGCCAATCTGAACTAAAACTTCATACACGCCAGGGAGGCTAGGAGCTTGCATATACGATATTACAGCAATTCTAATCCCATCCAGAAAACCAATTAGGAATCCAATAACTAGAAAATATTTGTAATATTTTTTCATGATCTTTTGAGTTTTCAGTTCATATAACGATCAAGGTCACTTGCGCCGCCACCAAACCTTGCCGCGTCGGCGCCGCCAGCGTTCTCGGCGTCAAGTGAACCGCCTGGTTAGAATTATTCTTTTTCTATTAATTCATAATCGACTCTTAATCTCTCTTTCGGTAGCCCTTCACGTCTTTTAAAAACTAAATGGCCGTCGACAAAATGTGCCATGACCCTTTCGGTGGGTATATAGTCAATTTTTGTTTTAAGTCTTTCAACTTCAAAATTTAACTTTATCCTGTATTCTTCTTGTCCTTCATCTATCCAGCAACCACCTTTTGAAATTACGCCTTTTCCAAAAGGGTATTCCTCATAACCTAATTTTTTGAAAATAGTGGGGACCTTAGAAAGAGCCATTGAAACTATACCGAATAAAGCTATCCAGGCTTCCAAATCGGGTTTGTCTTTGACTATCCAAAAGAGAGCTAAAACAAATGTCACCAAAATGATGCCATTGTTAAGATAGGCAGCGAACATACCTACCCAGTAAAAGTATTTTCGTCTTTCATCAAATATCATATAAATTCTAACTATATTATTATCTAGAGTCGAGATTTTGATAAATTTCCCAACCAAACACTCTTCGCTTTGCGTGAAAATCGTAAATATTTATCATTATCTAGCACCATGCTCGATATAATAGTAAATATTTACGATTATTGAGCGTCTACATAATAATGAATTTACTTATTGCAGTTGCTCTTGTTCCACCCAAAAACTCCCTTAACCCGTTAGTTACGAATACTTATCAAATAGCAAAAACAAGTCAACCAAATTAACAGCTAGCCCCCCCCCCACCCCAACAAAAAAAGCCCCGGCAGGAATAATCCCGGCGGGGCTTATCTGATTGCGTAAAATAAAATTGAAACTAAAACTCGCGACCCACCATCAGGCTGCCGCCGTAATCAAGACTGCTGTCCGTCAAGCCGGTGGTCATATTCAAAGTGGCAGACCAACCCTGGTTGAATTTACTCGTGAGAAAGAAACCGGCCACACCCTCATCATCGGCATTATCCACTGAGGCCTGCTTATAATCATAGGTAAAACCTAAACTGGTGCTGTCGCTGACGGTAAACATCAGCCCGGCAGTGGCGAATAAGCAATTGTTATAATCAACTTGATCGGTGTCACCGATCATAACGTAGCCCAAGGTGTAAAACGGCTGCACCTTGCCCTTGCCCAGAACACCATCAACCTGCACGGAGTAATCGTTTTCGCCGGTGCCGAGAGCCTTGGCCTCATCGGCGGTGCCGAACTTGACCTTGGCGCGAAGCTCCACAAATGGCATCAAATCCGAATTCGGGGAAAATGCGTAGGCCACGCTGGCCTCCACATCACCCAGGCCTGATTCGGTAACGGTTGTTGTGCTGGGCGCAGGCCCACCCCCACCAGGAGGCCCACCGGGGCCAAACCCGACAGTGCCGCCACTGCCGCCGGGCACCACCGTGCCGTTGCCGGTTACACTGATGTAAGGAACGGTGAGTTTGGCGCTCCACGCATCATTAATATATTCTGCTGTCACAGGAATATACAAAATTTCGGTTTCCACGTTCTGGCCGTAATCTCCACTGGTATACTCAAAACCACTGGATATTTTCACCAAACCATCCGCTGCCCTGGCTACGCCGTTATGCATTACCCCGACAGACAACAATATCATTGGAATCAATAACTTACCTGGCAGGGCAACAGTATTTTTCCGATCCATTTTCTATCTCCTCTCAAATAGATTACCCGGAGCTTATATAAAAACTCCGGGCGTGTCAATCATGCCTGTATTTTACCGAGATCTATGGCCCCCAGCTGCCGGCCGACTAAAACTCGGGCGGCTGCTGCCCGCATTATAACTCCCGCTGCGATTCTGGTTCTGGTACTTGGTCTGAGTCTGGTACTTGTTCTGTACCTGGGCTTCAGTCTTGGTCTGGGTCTGAGTCTGGTACTTGTTCTGTACCTGGGCTTCAGTCTTGGTCTGGGTCTGAGTCTGGTACTTGTTCTGCACCTGGGCTTCAGTCTTGGTCTGGGTCTGAGTCTGGTAATTGTTCTGCACCTTGGCCTCAGTCTTGGCCTGGGTCTGGGTCTGGTACTTGTTCTGCACCTGGGCTTCAGTCTTGTTCTGGGTCTGGGTCTGATATTGATTTACGCTGCCCTGCCCGGTTCCCTCCAGATCATCCGCCATAACCGTGGCGGCGCTCATCAAGCAAATCAACGATCCGGTAACAACAATACCTCTAACTGACTTAATCATAATTTTCCTCCTGTTATTAACAAAAACTCTTTCGTGGGATTATTTCCCACATGTTGAAAATATATGTGGTATTTTTTCCCACGTCAAGCTAAAATAATTTCAAATGCTTTTTTTTCTCGCGTTTACTATAAAAAACAGGCCGTGCTTTTAAGCCTGAAACCCTTGCCACAACGCCTCAGCAAACCTTCTTACATTTAATGGAGCGCAATGCAGTTACCCGGTTCGGAAAATACATCAACAGCCCTGACTGATGCCCTGCGCCGACTCCTGCGCCCGCTGATCCGGCTGCTGATAGAAAAAGGCGTCACCTTTCCCCAGTTCCGCGACATGTTGAAGAGTGTCTATGTGGAAGTGGCGGAAGAGCACTTCAATCTCTCGGACGGCCCCACCTCCGTCAGCCGCATCTTTGTTTTGACCGGAATCCACCGCAAAGATATCAAACGTCTGCGCCGCAACGACGAAACCACCGACCCGGATAATACTTCCGCGTCGAATATGGGATTGGGCGGGTATCTGGTCTCACGCTGGACAGGCGACCAAAGGTTCCTTGACCTTCAAGGCAATCCCCTTAACCTGCCCCGCACCAGCCCAAACGGCAGCCCAAGCTTTGACGAACTTGTAGAAAGCGGCACCAAGGATGTGCGGCCCCGCGTTATTCTTGAGGAATGGCGACGCCTCGGCATCGTTCATATCAATGACGACAACGAGATCTGCCTTAACACCACAGCCTTTGTCCCCGAACACAGTTTTGACGAAAAGGCCCAATATTTCGGCCGCCATATCCATGACCATCTGGCAACCTGCGCCAACAATCTCATGGCCGAAAAAGACCCCATGTTCGAGCGCAGCGTTTATTTCAGCGCCTTAACCGAAGCGTCCGTGGCGCAACTCCGCGCCCTTGCCGAGGCCAAGTCCCTTGAATTGCTAAAAAATATCAACCAGCACGCCCTGCAACTTCACACCGAAGATCAAGGCAAACCTGACGCCACCCATCGCATGCGCCTTGGCATCTACTGGTACGACAAGGAGAAGTCATCCAAACCATGAAAAAACCAATCTCAAAAAATCAGACTTGCCTTGCTCTCTTGCTCATCCTTTTATTGCTCCATGGCTGCGCCCCCTCAACCGGCCCCATGGCCGGGTATGACCCGGACAATGAAAGCGGCATCGGCGGCACGGGCATGCTCGCCCAAACGAACGGCCCCACGGCAATCATCGGCGCGATCACCGGCTTTGGCTCCGTTTTCATCAACGGTGCAGAGATAGACATCCGCCCGGATTCGGNNCCCGCCACGTCAATATACGCCACGAGGTCTGCGGCCCGGTTGGCTTGGTAAACCGGGAGAAACGCACCTTTGAAATCATGAAACAGGTGGTATCAATGGGCAATCTTGGCGGCCCGTTGCCGGAAAACGGTGAATATATCAAGGTAAGCGGCTTCCGGGACCAAAACGGCGATATCCACGCCAGCCGGATCGCAAAAGCACAGGCTGGCGCGGTCTTTCTTTCCGGCCCGGTCTCAATGCGTAATGGCAACACCATAATGATCGGCAAAATGGAAATCTCGGCAAGCCAACTGCCCGACACACCAATGGGCGCTCGCATAAGTGCCGAGGGAGAACTGCATGACGGAAAACTTCTTGCCCGCTCCGTGCGCACCAGCCCGGCGCTGCCCTTTGCGAATCAAGCAAAACGGTGGCTTGTGCAAGGCTTTGTCGCCCCCGATAGCGCGGGCAAATTC
>DNDT01000399.1 GCA_003487525.1 Flavobacteriales bacterium | reverse complement strand
AATATGAGTTCTATTTCACCTTCACGATCTTCAACCAATCTAAAACCGCAAATTTTTTCTTCATCGGTTTCGTATTGTGCTTGATTTTGCCAATGGTTTCTACGCGTGAACGATGAAGTGTAACCAAGCAAGACAACCAATGTCGCGTAAATATTTTCAACTCTTCCCCGAACAACATAGGATATATCATCCGTAGAAGAAGAATCATCCTTCAGTGGTCTTTTTTGCTTAATCAGACTTGGGAAGATGAGAAGGGTGTCGTTGCCTAATGTCTCACGGAAACAAACACTGTGTTCAAGGAATCGCACTACAGCGACATCTAACAAAGTTAATTGTTCTTTCTTTGTTAGCTTTTCGAGTTCACTGAAAGGGAATTTACCTTGTAATAATTCGGACTCATTTATAGCGCCAAGCTCTCGCGGATGTTTATCAGCTTGAAGGAATATTGAAGAAGCCAAACTTACAAGCAGTTCAGGAACAAGTAGAATAAATTTTTCACCTGATGAACTGTGCAATATGCTGATATATCCATGGTTTTCGAGATGCCCAACGGCTGTCATCATTTCAGCATCCGTAAATTTCCAAGTCTTGTCTGATGTTTCAAGCTTTTTCCGTAATTCCTTAGGACTTACGAGAATTTTCTTACGTCTGGTATTCTCTTTGAGCTTTAGAACGTATTCTTTTATTCTTTTGAATGTTACTGTTGTAACGGTTGTTGTTTTTTGATCCCAAGGGATTTGATCTTGAAGTGTCTTAACTAAATTCTCCAACCCTTCGCCACTTTTGGCGCTTGTGCCGATATAACCGCCGCTTATTCCATACTTCTGGCAGAACTGATCCAACTCCTGCTGTGACAATACAGGCGCGCCGCGATCAAGCCGTGCACCGACCAACACACTTGGCGGCAATTGCTTCTTGCCTTTCAATTGCTCCAGCCAGAATTGTGCTCCTTTGAGTGGTTCCTGCCGATTGGTGGGATCGAACAATACCAGTGAAGCATCCACATCATCCAAAAAGATGGAATGTATCGAACGATAAATATGTTGCCCTGCCAAATCCCACAATACAGCTTCGCACTCCGTGCCATCCTCGCGGGTTTTCTTCAACTCAGGGACAACCCAAAACTGCTGCCCATGCGTGGATGAATGTTCTTTGAATTCATTATGTGCCAGCCGCCAGCCTAACCCTGTTTTGCCTACGCCCGAATCACCAACGAGAACAAGTTTGGCAGTTGTATATCGTACTGATTCACTAACAGGCATATTTTTGACAAGCTCATCGTAATCAATATCCCAAATGCGAATTACCTTTTCATTATCCCCCAAGGTGGCTAAACAGGGTTCACTTGTATGAAATGCTAGACCAGGAAAATACATATCAGACGCTGTCTCGGGAAACGTTGCCATTGTTTCCCAAGTGGTAGTATTCCATAAACGTATTCCATCGATTCCTTTGGATGCTAGTAAGCGACTATCAGGTGATATTGACAGACTTATTATCCATCCCGTATGTCCTTCTAATACCTGTATCGCGTGGTCAGATCTCACATCCCAAATGAGGATAGTCTTATCGTAATTGCAGGATGCAAAAAAATTAGTGTTTGGTATAGATACAAGATCATAAGTCACTGTTTCTTGACCACTCATGGACATAACTGGAGACCTGGTGTCAATATTCCAAACATGGATACTATTTATATTGTTGGCTTGATGTCCTGATATGATATTTTGATTGTTTGATAACCAAGCCAAGCTATTTACTGCTTCTAAACTCGGGTTAGCTGCTAAATCATTCAATGCTTTCCAGTCTGTTGAATTCCATATGCGAATAGTTCCGTTTGTAAAACCCGATGCTAATTTGTTTCCATCTGGTGACCAAGCCACGCGGTTTGCGCCTCCCTCTCCATCTAGCATGGTCAGGGTTTGCCATGTTTTTGTGTCCAAAATTTGGATGCTTGGATCATTCGAACTTGATGCTAGTCTTTTCCCATCGGGTGACCAAGCTACACAAAGAACATCATTTTTATATCCTTTCAATATATTGATACATTTACCTGCTTTTATATCCCAAATACGAATAGTTCTATCACTTGAAGGTGAAGCTAGGTAATGCCCATCTGGTGACCAAGCTATGCGATTGATTTGGTCTGCATGCCCGCGTAGAACCTGCCGCAAGGTGATCCCTGGCACAGGTGAGCCGCCGATTTCCATGAATTCTTCGACTTCGGGTTCTTTTGGTTTAATGGGTTGTTGTTTTTTCTTCGCCATAGGAGGATGCTCCCGCTAAACGTGGATGTTACACCAGTATAGCAACACTTCTTTCAGAGTACAATATGCCGAGAGAGACTTCCGAAGTCTGCCAGACTTCGGAAGTCTAATGCCAGCGTGCCGAGATACCCATGCCGCGAAGAACAACCCCATTTGTCCCTGATATTTATTACCACTTCTACAATCGTGGAAATAACCGTCAGACAGTTTTCTTTGAGGCGGATAATTACCTGTACTTTTTGGGTGGAGTAAAAAAGTATCTTCTTCCTGTTGCGCATATCGTTGCTTATTGTTTGATGCCAACACATTATCATATTTTGGTGAGGATTAAACAGACTTCGGAAGTCTTCAAGAC
>DNDT01000296.1 GCA_003487525.1 Flavobacteriales bacterium | reverse complement strand
CACTGGCGAAAAAGGAATGAATCAACTTTTATTAATTTACAAAGCAATAGATAATGCCACAGACGGAGATGGAGTAATTGATTTGTCTGGGTGTACACTGGATTTTAAGATGACTCCGGAGGACTACAGAGGAAAAAACGATGGTACTATCAGAAAAGCTTTACATGATTACTTAAATCAATGAGTGCAAACGGCAAAACAAATCGAAGATGGTTAAAAACCCTATCAAGAAAGATTGATTTCGGAAGGGAGAAAGTTTATTTTTTGTACTGTCCAGTTTCCAATAGGGTAAAAATAGGAAAAACGAGAGGTGTTGTTTCAGATAGGGTAAATCAAATAGCATCTACCTCAAGTACTGGAGATAAACACATTTTATTGTTTTATATGCAGGATTTTGTAGGAGGTTGTGAAAAAACACTACATGAAAAGTTTATAATTCAACGTGAGCACGGCGAGTGGTTTAAGCAGAGTGGAATATTGGAGGAATTTATTAATAATGTGTTAGATGAAGAGAATGGTTTTTTTATCGAATTAAAAGACAGTCTCTCAGAAGTAATAATTGTAAATAAGATATGCAAGAGAAAATCTTAAAAAAATCAGGTGTTCCAACAGGCACAATGGTTAAATTGACACCAGAACGACGTCTAAAACTTGAGGAAGCTGCATCTTTAGACTGCTCAGTTCCTGAAATGGCACTTTGGGCTAATGTGAGCAGGGCAACTGTATATAATTGGATGAAGCAAGATCCTGAACTGAAAGAAAGACTGGACAGTTTGAGGGAAACTCCGTTTCTTAAGGCTAGAACTACTATTGTAGACAATCTTGATAAAGCAGATACCGCAAAATGGTACTTGGAAAGAAAGAAGAAAAAGGAATTTGCTCAGCGACAAGAACACACAGGTGCAGACGGAAAAGATTTACCTACTCCTATTATTGACCTCAATGGCTTACGCAGTGACAACAGCAACAAAGAAGATAGCGAGACTAACGAAGAGGGTTAGAGCTGTCGTTGGTGGAACATCAGCAAGCAAGACAATTTCAATCTTGCTCTATTTGATTGCTAGGGCTCAAGGGGATGAGACGCCAACAAAGACTCATATTGTTTCGGAGACAATGCCACACCTTAAAATGGGAGCAATAGCTGATTTTAAGGATATAATGGTCAGTCATGGCTATTGGAACGATAATCTCTGGAACGCAACAGATAAGATATATTCTTTTGAGACAGGTAGCACTCTTCAATTTTTTTCAGCAGACCAACCTCATAAGGTTCGTGGTCCAAGGCGTGATAGATTGTTCATTAACGAAGCAAACAACATACCCTATGAGACCTATGACCAGCTGGAAGTGCGTACAAAAGAACTAATTTTTATTGACTGGAACCCCACAGTATCTTTTTGGTATTATGAGGATGAGGGAGACAGAAAAGCTATACAAAAAGAAGAAGATGTTGAGGAAATAACTTTGACTTATTTAGATAATGAAGCGTTGGACGAACAAATTGTTAAGTCCATTGAGAAAAGAAAAAACAACGCTCGCTGGTGGCGTGTGTATGGCGAGGGTAAGTTAGGTGAAGTTGAAGGGAGGGTTTACACTGGTTGGAACATTATTGATGAAGTTCCTATAGAAGCCAAACTTGTCCGAAGAGGACTGGATTTTGGTTACTCAAATGACCCTACAGCAATTATTGACATCTATGAATACAACGGAGCATATATTTTTGATGAGATTTGTTACCTTAAAGGATTGAGTAANNAAAGTCAATAGACGAGATAAGAAGCTATGGAGTTAATATCACTGGAGCAGTAAAAGGACAAGGTTCAGTTAATCAAGGTATTCAATTTGTACAGGAACAAGTTTGTTCTGTAACAAAACGTTCAGTCAATACAATTAAGGAATACAGGAATTATATGTGGGATACAGATAAATTGGGCAAGAGCCTTAATGTTCCTATAGATATCTGGAACCACTCAATGGATGCAATACGATATGCACTTGATAGGACAAAGAAATCAATGTCATTCGGAGTAAAACGACCAGGATACAAAAATTAGGAAAAGTATTTACACACGTGGTATTATATACGCATAACTTCCAGAAAATACATGTCAGAAGATAACAAGGAAGCTAAAATTGAACCAGAGTATTCACAAGCGATGCAAGACTTCATAGACGAAGTAACACAACGTTGGTCGGATGCTTACGAAGCAAAACACCAGAGCTATCACCACTTAAACGATAGGTCTCTTTCTGTTTTCTGGAAGGATTGTAGAGATGCTGTTGATGCTTATGTTGAGCCACAAGGAGAACTTGAGGACTGGCAGAGCCAAAGTTATCGCCCTAAGACGCGAAACAAAACATTTTCTGTCGCAGCTTCCCTCGCAGCCTCTGGCGTTGGTATAGACCCATTTGCCCGCAGGTCAGATTCGTCGGTAGACAGAGGTATGTCTAGGGTATGTGATGATATTTACGAAACTTCTCTTGAATTAGAAAACTTTGACTTCAAGCTTGCTATAGCTATTTTTGAACAAGCT
>DNDT01000162.1 GCA_003487525.1 Flavobacteriales bacterium | reverse complement strand
CTGGACGAAATCGTGTTTGATTATTACATGAATTTCATCCCATATTTTGTCAACCTATTTAGCGCGCTATTTGTTTTCATATCGGTAATTATTTTCACGGCCAATATGGCCTCAAAAACGGAGATCGTGGCTATTTTGGCCGGAGGTATAAGCTTTTACCGATTGCTTATGCCCTACCTGGTTTCTGCGGTTATTCTGACAGCACTGTCTTTTTACCTAAATAATTTTGTCATACCGAAAGCCAATCAGAAAAGACTGGCCTTTGAGGAAATCTACATTAAAAATCCCTACAGAAATGTTGCTCAGGATATACACAGGCAAATTGCACCCGGGAATTTTATCTACTTCGAAAATTACAACAACATGTCCAATGTCGGTTTTAAGTTTTCGCTCGAGACATTTGAAAACGGTGAGCTGAAATACAAACTCCTGTCTGATTTTATTAAATGGGATACGATCAAGGAAAAATGGTCAATCCACAACTACCGGATAAGGGAGTTTGACGGTGAAAAGGAATACCTGTCTACCGGAGCGATTAAAGACACAAGTCTCAACTTCTACCCCGACGAGTTTGGAAAGCGCAATAACATCGTGGAGATGTACAACTATTTTGAACTCAATAATGCGATTGAACAGGAGCTTTTTAAGGGCTCAGAAAAGGTGGTTTATCTTGAGTTTGAAAAATACAAGAGAATGGTATTCCCGTTTGCCACCATTATTTTGACGGTAATCGGAGTTTCCATTGCCAGCAGAAAGGTTCGGGGCGGAATCGGAATTCACATTATGATCGGATTTGTGATCTCCTTCAGTTTTATTGTATTTATGGAGTTCTCCAGAACCTTTGCAATTAACGGGGGCGCTCCTCCTCTATTGGCTATTTGGATTCCGAACATTCTCTTTGGAATCCTGGCATTGGTACTTCTTTTCAAGGCTCCGAAATGAAATCCCTGCTACAGCAGTTCCTTCGGTAATTTGTCCGATGTCAGAAAGCCGCTTCCAATCTTCATGACAGCCATACACCGGTGACTGCTAAGCTCTTCGGCAAGTTCTTTTTTAAGCAGATCCATGATTAAATCATAATCTCCAAAGATCTGCGTGCTCATGCCGTTTGGCTTTACCACAATCGAATCGTATTTTTTAAGCCTTAGGATGAAGGCCGTGATTTTTTCCTTGTAATTCTCCTTGAGCGGATAAAGACTTAGTTCAATTGATGCGTTCATTGTTCCAAAACTCTGTTGTATAAATCGAGGTATTTCGGCAATACCTTTGATAACTCAAAATCCAATGCTCTTTTGTATGAGCTTATTCTAAGATTTTCGCGTAGTACGGGATCCGATAATATTCTCAAAGCTTTTTCAGTCATATCATCAATATCACCGACATTACACATATATCCCGTTACGCCATCTATCATAACCTCGGGTATTCCACCCTTATTTGTCGAAATCACCGGCACTTTGCTCGCCATGGATTCAAGTGCGGCAAGTCCGAAGCTCTCGAACTCAGAGGTAAGCAAAAACAGGTCAGCCACTGCCATAAGATGCTCTGTATCCTTTGTTTTCCCTATGAAATGAATTTCATGGCAATTTTTGTTTGCCCTGCAGATTTCTTCAATGCGATGTCTTTCCGGACCATCGCCAACCAACAGCAAAACCGAAGGAATTTTTTCCTTCACCCTTGAAAATACCCGAACCACATCTTCGACCCTTTTTACCTTTCTGAAGTTGCTCACATGAATTAGAATCTTCTCACCGTTTTTTGCAAACTGAGACCTTAACTGCGGGTCGCAATCCACGTAATCATCAGGGCATATAAAATTTGGTATGACATCTATATCCTTTGTTATGTTAAAGTGACTGTATGTATCCTCTTTCAGACTTTGAGAAACAGCCGTCACTGCGTCAGATTGATTGATGGCAAAGGTAATTACGGGTTCAAAACTACTGTCTTTGCCAACGAGCGTAATATCGGTACCGTGCAGTGTCGTAATTACCGGCAGGTGAATTCCCTCGGCTTCCAATATCTGTTTTGCCAAATAAGCCGAAGAAGCATGCGGTATGGCGTAATGAACATGCAATAAATCCAACTGTTCAAATTTCGCTACATCAACCATTTTGCTGGCAAGCACAAATTCATAGGGTTGGTATTCGAAAAGGGGATAATCCGAAACACGCACTTCGTGAAAATGGACATTCGGTAAAAACTGATCGAGTTTAACGGGGAGTTTATAGGTTATAAAATGAACCATATGCCCCATTCTGGCGAGTGCTTTTCCCAATTCCGTCGCTACTACCCCACTTCCCCCGAAGGTTGGATACAATACGATTCCTACTTTTTTCATTTTTTAGAGACCGAATCACGTTCTGTTTCGAGGTGCTTACTGCGCTCAACAGCACTGTATATCACTTCCTGAATCCTGGTTCGAATGCTTAAATTAACCAATTCCTTGTTGCCCGCATCGGGATGTACCCTGTTCGAAAGAAAGATGTACACCAATTCGTCCTGAGGATCCGCCCACGCATAAGTGCCTGTAAATCCTGAATGACCAAAACTAAGGTAACTTACGCAGGTGCACGTTGGACCCCCTTTTTCATTGTTGATCATGGGCTTGTCGAAACCGGCCCCTCTTCGGTTATCATTCTGGCAGTATTGGCATGCGGTAAACTCATTAATCACACTGTCTCCCAGGTACTTCATTCCTCCGTATGTCCCTCCATTAATGTACATCTGCATCAGCTTTGCAAGGTCATTGGCATTGGAGAAAAGTCCGGCATGACCTCCCACACCGCCCAACATGGCAGCACCGGGATCGTGTACAAAACCCTGAATCATTTGCTTGCGAAAAACGAGGTCGTTTTCGGTTGGGATGATTTCGTTCAAACTCAATTTATGCAAGGGATTGAAGAATGTACGGTTCATACCCAGGGGTCCGTAGTAGGTTCTTTGAAGATAAACATCGAGCTTTTCACCGGTTAGCTTTTCGACGATGCGTTTCAAAAAATAATACCCTAAATCACTGTATTTATATTCACCGTATCCATTTAGCGGCGTCCGCAATATTTGTTTGTAAATCGTGTCTTCGTATGCCTTGTTTATCCATAAATTATTGGCAATCTGCCTGGAATAAATCTCTGAAGAGTCAAGACTGAATACATCGTAACGGAGACTTCCGTTTAACATTGTTTTTTTATAGAATGGAATCCACGCTGCAAGTCCTGCCTGATGTGCCAGGATCTCACGCAAACTGAGATTTGCGTATTCGCTGGTATCGACTAGCTCGGGAATATAATCACACAGTGCAAAATCAAGGTTGATTATTCCTTTTTCCTGCAATTCCATTACAACAGGTAAGGTAGCGGCAATCTTGGTCACAGAAGCTAAATCATACACATCGTTCACCCGGACAATCATGCTCGAATCATAACTATGGTATCCAAATGTTCTGTTGTAAAACACCTTGCCATGACTGGCAACCATGACCTGACAACCCGGATATGCGTGCGCTTTTATTCCCTCCAGGGCAATGCTGTCAATTTCTGTCAACCATTCCCTTTGTATTCCTATTTCTTCCGGAATGACGTAATTAAATCGCTGGATATCCGAAACTTCCAAACCGAAACCAGATGGATAGGAACGGTTTATGCTTACCGGAAGTTTGCCATTTACCTTTAATGCTCCGAAAATTGCCTGTGCGGCGAGTTCGTTTGAATTTTCACTGTTTTGATAAGCCTGAAGCATGGCTGTAAAATGATCCAGCCCATTAATGGTTCGCAATGCATACGGATTGGCAAATGAAGTTAAAATAACCTCTTTCTTTAACCGCAGAATATTCAGAAAGTCCGCGGAGTTATCCTGAATCTTAAAACGACTGTATGGATTCCTGTCCGAAGTGTGAACGCTTGCAATAATCAGAT
>DNDT01000239.1 GCA_003487525.1 Flavobacteriales bacterium | reverse complement strand
CCGCCCCAGGTTCCTATCCATATCCTGCCTTTCTCATCTTCGTTTATCGTACTTATCCAATTAAAGGCCAGTCCGTCCCTGACGTCAAAAATTTTAATTGCATGGCTATTGGCATCTTCCCTGTACAATCCACCGTTGTAGGTGCCATACCATGTATTGTCCTTTGCATCAACATAAACAGTTGTTATGGCAAAAAATTTGGATAAGTTCTCCGGAGCGTGCAATTCAAACTTCTCATCAGATTCACTGAACTTTTTTATTCCAACATCGGTGATAAAATAGATCAGTCCGGAGTTGGTTACGGTGATTTCAAAAACGCGATCACTCAAACCGGTCTTGGCTGAAAAATGATCATAATCAATGGCTTCTTTTCCAATCTGTACCGGGTTATTGATTCGAAATACCCCATTTTCGGTACTTGTAATCCAAATCCTGCCAAGATTGTCCTGAGCGATACCAGAGATTTCCGAAGTAAGGATATTGGAATCCAGAATCACAACCTCAAATCGATCATTTCTGCGAATGGTCAACCCACCTCCAATATGTCCGAACCATATGACACCGGAGGAATCTATAAAGATACTCCTTACTCCATTTCCCGCGATGCCATCCTTGGTAGAGTAGTTTTCAAATCCTATTCCGTCGAAGCGAGAAATACCCGATTTATTTCCAATCCAGAGATATCCTTCGCGGTCCTGAACCATGGAATACACCGTAGATTGCGACAAACCGTTTTTGACCGTGTAATTATCAAAGTTGTAGGTTTGAGAACTTAAGGCAGATGCGAGGATTACCGTTAAAAGAAAAAGAAAATTGCACCTCATCGAATCAAATTTGGAATAAGGTGCAATTTAAAGAATGTCAGGAAATTTCAGCTAAAAGCTTTATTTTTTCATAAAAAAGAAGGTTCCGTTTTCATCTTCGAATCCAGCTATTTTACCAAATTTTGGTTTCTGGCTGCCTCCCTTTGTGACCGCTTCAGTTACCTTGGAAACAATTTTTTCGATGGGTATACAGGTCGAAGGATTGTTTTGAAGCGAATTTGCAAAAGTCTTAGTGAATTGAGAATCGTCCGACGCAAGTTCATATCCCGCTGATGAAAACACCTGACTTGACTTGAATCTCGTAGCTTCCCAATCGGTACAGGCCCTTTCCTGAGGAGCGGACCTCATGGCCTGATAGAACGACGGGCCAGACTCACATGCATCTGTAATGACAAGTGTATGAGTTATGTATTTCGAATATGATTGCATGGCTGCCTTAAGTGAATTGATATTGAAGTAGGTGAATTCGTCGTCCCTTTTCGCATCGGTTGGTATCCAATATCCTGTTTCATTCAGGAATTTACCATGTCCGGCGTACCATACAAGCAAGGATGTAACCTTATTGCTTCTAACAAGATCTCTGAGTTCAATTGAAAAGAATTTTTCAAAATCCTCTTTGGTCATATCGCGCTTTCGAATCACATTGTGAATTTCATAGTTTGCCAAAGCGCTTTTCATGGTCCTTACGTCTTTGGACGGTCCCTCCAGACTTGCAAAATTTGTGTAATTCGAATTCTCAATAAACACAACCCACGTTTTACCCATTGGATTGTTGGCGGCGATCAACGCCCCTTCTCTGTTGAAGGTGAATTTCTTGTTTGTCTTGTTACCATATGCATCGGTGGCTGTAACAACAATAAATGCCTTATTCGAAATGTCAAGAGTCGCAGAGAATGTCGGATTGTTTTCAGTGGGCACGTAACTTGCAGTTGAACCATCAATCAGTATTGATGTGATTTTTGATTCATCTTCAATCTTACCCTCGATGTAAAGGGTTGGTTCGTTGTTGTCAAGATAAATTTCACCGTCGTCCGATGCGTATGGTGCGATGATCCGCACCACCGGAGTATCGATTTCGGTAGGTACTATATTGTAATTAAGTACCGCACGGTTTGCGTAGACATCTTCCGCCACTATCTCGAAAGAAGTTTGCTCCTTAGGCTTAACCCTGAATTTAACCTCCGGATTTAAGGATTCCTTGTCAAACAACACATCTTCTCCATTTACTCTAATCAAGGCAATTTTACTGGCGTCCTGAATCTTGACGTGTATTAAAGCTTCAAGCAAATTCTTTGCAACAGGGACATTGTTTTTATCAACTTTTTCAGGCTCAATAAACAATACCCCAGGAGCATTTCCTTCCTTGTTCAATTCGTACAACCTCAGAGATGCGGCACTGAGCAGTTCCTTCGCCTTTTCATCGTAAGGGGCAAGTTTTAACAGTTTTTCATAATCTGCTATCGCTTCGGGATACTTCAGCGAATTCTCGTACGCCTCTGCCCGGGAATACAGGGCATCAAAATTATCGGCATCCGCAAGGAGTACCTTTGTGAAATCATTGATTGCGCCCTGACTTTGTCCAAACTCATTGTAGTACTGACCTCTGAGCACATAGACATTGTTTTTTTGAGCAACGTTTGCCAGTAACAGAGCCTGACTCAGATCGTTAATTGCATTCGGATAGTCTCCCATGCTCTTGTAAACCCTTGCCCTGGCTACAAAAAGATCGCAATTTCGTCCGTCAACTTTTAATCCTCCGTTGCAGATTTCCATGGCCTCTTCTTTCTTCCCCAATTCACGTTTCGCATTGGACAATTCAACATAAGCCATTATGTTTTTTTCATCGTACTTAACGGCCTTTTCAAAATCAAATTCGGCCTTTCCCCAATCTTTAACCGCAGCAACAACCATACCATGAAGGAAATAAGTTTCAGTATTTTTCTTGAGGTCCAGGACCTTATCTGCCACTTCCTGTGCATTGGTGTATTGATTCAGTTCGATAAAAGCGTTTGTCTTNNGACTTCGACATACTTATCGTCAATTTCGACTGCCTTGTTGCAATATTCGAGGCATTTTCGGGGTTGATCCAACTTGGAATAAAGTCTTCCGAGGTTGTAATATATTTCCTTGTTGTTCGGATCGAAGGTAGCGGCCCTGTTGTAATCCTGTATCGCATCTTCAATCTGATACATGTATTCAAAGGCACGAGCTCTGGCCATGTATCCATCTACGTACTTGGCGTCCATATCGATTGCCTTGGTGTACTGATCCCGGGCATCTTTGTAATTCTTGGCCTCTTCAAATTCAAGACCTGTTTTCAGATATTTCTTCGGACTTTGTGCGTTCGAAACATTAAAAAATGAAACGACAAATAAAAACACGAGAGATTGTATAACTAATTTCATGACCTTAATATCAATTAATTGCTCAATATTGTACTACCTTACTTATTTACGAGTTATATCGCAATAGGTTATATTGGAACAATAAAATTAATCATTCTATGAAGATTCTTTCGACATTGACACTTTTATCCCTGATAATTCATGTAAATGTAACCATGGCTCAGAAATCCGAGACAAAATACAACCTGAGTTCAAGTGAATCATCTATTAAATGGATGTGCAAGGATGCGAACTCTGAATTTTCGGGAAGCATAAAACTGAAAAGTGGTCACATCACCATGAAAGACGATGAGTTGCTTTCCGCGGTTATTTATGTGGATGCCAAGAGCATTAACTGTTCGAAGTGTGGAAGTGAAAAACAGGCACGTGAGCTGACTGATTACATGAAATCAACCCTGTTTTTAAATACGGAAAACATGGATTATGCCGTATTTAAAATGTATGAGTCCAAGAAACTTGAAAACTCCAATTCGGGAAATCACATGGTAAAAGGAAACATGACCATCATTGCATTTTCCAATGAGATGTCGTTTCCCGTATTTGTGGAAGTAAAAAAAGGAAAGCTCGCAATTGAAGGATCTCTGTCAATGAACCGCGATTTGTGGAATCTGAAAAATCCCGTTAAAGAGGACGGGGTATCCTACAGCATGGATTCAAAGGTATTGCTGAACTTCACGTTGCGGAGCGAGTAGTATTACTTCGCATTGAGAAGAAATGCCTGTGCCCTGTGCATGTACACATGTAATTCCGCATCTTTCTCGAGAAAAGGGACTTCCTTTCTAAATCTCGAGAGGAAAGCTTCGACAGCCGCAGAAGATTTCAGGGGTTTTCTGAATGCGAGGGCCTGGGACGCATTCATCAGCTCAATGCCCAAAACACGTATATAATTGTCCAATACCCTTTTGCATTTTAGGGCGGCATTGGCGCCCATGCTTACATGATCTTCCTGTCCGTTCGAACTGTCAATGGTGTCAACGGATGCCGGCGTGCATAACTGCTTGTTCTGGCTGACTATCGAAGCGGCCGTATATTGTGGAATCATAAATCCCGAATTCAAGCCCGGATTGCTAATTAAAAAAGGAGGCAGGTCCCGTTGCCCGGAAATCAGCTTGTAAATTCTTCTTTCCGAAATACTGGCCAATTCGGCCAGGGCTATTGCCAAAAAATCAAGAGCCAAGGCCAAAGGTTGACCGTGAAAATTCCCTGCTGAAATTACCCGATCCTCTTCCGGAAAAACCATTGGGTTATCCGTAACTGAAGAGACTTCGGTATTTACCACATTTCTCACATAATCAATGGCATCCAGGCTGGCACCGTGTACCTGTGGAATGCACCTGAATGAATATGGATCCTGAACGTCTTGTTTTGCCGAAGTCGCTATCGGACTATGGTTCAAAATCTTGCGTATCGATTCGGCCACCTTTTTCTGACCATTGTGTGGTCTGACATGTTGAATTTCGGGCGAAAACGGATCAAGTGAAGCATCAAAAGCATCGATGGAAGCAGCTGTCACCAACTCACTTTTAGGAAGTATATCGTTGAGTTTGTAAAGAATATACGCGGCATACGAACTCATAAACTGGGTGCCATTCAACAGGGCAAGACCTTCTTTCGCACCCAACACAAGAGCCTGTAGTTTTAATTCTTTCAACACATCCGAAGATTTTTTACGCTCTCCTTTAACCCAGACCTCTCCGGCTCCTATCAGGGGCAATGACAGATGTGCAAGGGGAGCCAGGTCTCCCGAAGCTCCCAGTGAACCTTGCTCGTAAACAACCGGGATGATACCGTTGTTGTACATGAAAATCAATCGCTCAATTGTCTCCAGCCTGATGCCTGAATGTCCCAGCGACAAATTGACAATCTTTAACAGCATCATGAGGCGAACAATCTCGATGTCAACCGTATCTCCCATCCCACAGGAATGTGACAGAACAAGATTTTTCTGCAACTCGGATATTTGTTCTTTTGAAATTTCCTTGTTTCTGAGTGATCCGAATCCGGTGTTCACACCGTATATAGGACTTTCCGATTGCTCAATTACGTTTTCGAGGTAGGTTCTGCAATCGACAACTGCCTTTTTTGACACTGAACTCAGGGATATCTTCGATTTTCCGGAGAAACAGTCTAAAATGGCATCGAGGTTAATCAGCGATTTATCAATGACAAATTCCATACGCAATCAGTCTTTCAATAGTAAGTTTTTCATTTTATCAAAAGAAAGTTCCCACTGCTCGCCGGTTTTAAGGTCTTTAACCCGGTACTCTTTTTTTTCAATTTCAGCTTCACCTGCAGTAACAACATGGCTTGCACCTTTTTGGTCGGCATATTTAAATTGCTTCTTAAGCTTGTCTGCATCGGGGTAAAGTTCAGATCGGACACCTGCCTGACGAAGTGAATTAACCGCATCGATTGAATACTTTACTTCGTTTTCTCCAAAATTGACAAATACGACATGCTTGCCAGGCCGGGTTTGTTGCAGTGACTCCTCACGCGACCTCAAAATATCATAAATCCGGTCAATCCCAAAACTTATTCCAATTCCCGACGTATCCGGAAGACCGAAAATACCGGTTAAATCATCGTACCGTCCACCTCCACATACACTTCCTATATCAACTTTATCGGCCTTTACCTCTATAATGGCTCCGGTGTAATAATTCAATCCCCTGGCAAGTGAAAGATCCAGTTCCACGACTTCGGCATGAGATGAACCTAAATACCGGGCTATCGTTTTTAACTCCTCCACGCCTTTCTCTCCAATTTCAGTCAGGGGGATTTCCTCAGACAGGCGCGCCACGCTTTTCTCAGTGAGCTCAATCCCATTTACCGAAGCAAGTTTTTTAGCACTTTTTATCTGATCAGCCGTAAATCCTGCATCGGCAAAATCACCCTCCAATTCTGACCACGGTTTTTTATCCAACTTGTCGAGGATGGTAGTAAAGGATGTAAAATCGTTCTCTATCCCGATTGCCTGGCAAAATCCAAATAGAATTTTTCTGCTGTTCAACTTGATTTTGACCGAAATATTGAGGTCTTTGAACACATTGTGAATCAGGTTGATGAATTCAACTTCGAGCAACAGCGAATTTGATCCAATAACATCGGCATCACATTGATAAAACTCACGATACCTGCCTTTTTGCGGTCTGTCTGCACGCCAGACAGGCTGAATCTGATACCTCCTGAACGGGAAGGTGATTTCGTTTCTGTGCAGTACTACGTACCTTGCGAATGGCACAGTTAAATCATACTTGAGTGCTTTCTCGCTGATACTTGGAATGAGAGCCGAACTGTTTTTTTCTCTAAGAAGATCCTCGTCCGCCTTGCTCAGGTAATCCCCTGAATTCAAGATTTTAAAGATCAACTGATCCCCTTCATCGCCGTATTTACCGGTAAGCGTTTCGAGATTTTCTATGGCCGGTGTCTCAATCTGTTCGAATCCAAAACGATCAAAGTGTCCGGTAATGGTTTTAAAAATATAATTCCTCAGATTCATATCCGCAGGAGAGAAATCCCTCGTGCCTTTTGCTAACCTCGGTTTGATTTGCTGTCCCATCAGTTAACTTCAAAATGGAAGGAAGAATTGAAAAATCTCCAGATTTTTCCCGGAAGTGAGACTCCTTTAAAGACGTTGTTTCCACTTTTGCTCGAAAGATCCGAATCGGTAACAGGTACCGCCTTTTTATCCGGGTCAATCAATATGGCATTGAATTCCCTTCCTTCGGCAATGTGCCCGAATCGATGTTCAATGCCAAGATACCGGGCAGGTGCGCTTGAAAATACCTCCACCAATCGCTCTTTGGATATTTCATTTCGCTGATACATATCCAGTAATACGCGCAGTGAAGTTTCCATGCCCGTAGTGCCGAATGCAGCACTTTCAAAATGTTCACCTTTATCTTCTTTTGTATGTGGCGCATGGTCTATCGCAACAAAAGCAACATCCTTGTTTTTCAATGCTTTGACCAAAACATGCCGATCGTACCCATCCCTTAATGGAGGATTCATTTTGAACGAAGTTTCGCCTTTCCGGATCTCGTTAAACGTGTAAAACAAGTGATGAGGCGTAACTTCACAGCTGACATTAAGTCCTTCCTGTCGGGCATCAACCACCAGCTGGACCGTCTTTCCCAGTGAGACATGGAGAACGTGATATCTGGCATTCGGGTATTTTCTGAGCTTTCGTATATCCCTGGCCAC
>DNDT01000097.1 GCA_003487525.1 Flavobacteriales bacterium | reverse complement strand
TTCATCGAGTGGGCACAGCCCTTGCCGACGTCGCCGTAACCGGCGACCACGACGACCTTGCCGGCGACCATGACATCGGTGGCCCGTTTGATGCCGTCGAGCAATGATTCCCGACAGCCATACAAGTTATCGAACTTGGATTTGGTGACCGAGTCGTTGACATTGATGGCCGGCATCAAAAGCGTTCCTTTTGCCTGCCTTTCATTCAATCTCAACACACCGGTTGTGGTTTCCTCAGACAATCCTTTGATACCGGCGGCCAATTCGGGATACTCGTCAAAGACCATATTTGTCAAATCTCCACCGTCATCAAGAATCATGTTCAATGGCTGGCCATCAGGGAAAAATAAGGTTTGCTTGATGCACCAGTTAAATTCTTCTTCGTTCATACCCTTCCATGCATAAACAGGTATACCTGCTTTGGCGATAGCCGCGGCTGCATGATCTTGTGTAGAGAAAATATTGCATGAAGACCAGGTGACTTCAGCGCCCAATTCAACAAGCGTTTCAATTAACACCGCAGTTTGAATGGTCATGTGCAGGCAACCCGCAATTCGCGCGCCCTTCAGAGGTTGTTCGTTCTTGTATTCCTTTCTGATCGACATCAGACCGGGCATCTCCGCTTCAGCCAGGGTAATTTCTCTTCGTCCCCATTCTGCCAGATCAATGTCTTTTACTTTGTAGGGTAGGTTTTCTATTTTAGTCTCTTGCATGTTTCACATTTTTGGGCGGCAAAGATAATGAATAATATACTTTTGCAGGTAGTATGCCAATTTTAAGACCTCATATAAAAGACAGTGATCAAATTCTCGGATTGTGGGAAATCAGAGAGGATTTAAACGAACTTTTGGAAGCGGCAAAAAAATGGGATTACAACGTCGAAAGTCAGCGCAGTTTTAAGAGCGAAATGAAACAAAAACAATGGCTGGCTGCCCGCTTGTTGATGCATTCAATGAACCCGGAAATAGGTCGGATACATTACAGGGAGAGTGGTGCGCCCTGGCTGAAAGAGGACTATTATATTTCCATGTCCCACAGTCATGAAAGAGTTGCATTGGTTTTGAACAAAACCCATGATGTTGGGATAGATATTCAGCACTTTACATCAAAAATATCGCGTATTCAACACAAATTTGCATCCGAATCTGAGTTGGCGAACCTGGGGTCGGTAAAGCGAGAAGAAAAACTTACCGTCCTGTGGTGCGCCAAAGAGGCAATCTATAAAAAAATGAAAATTGATGGACTGATATTTAAAGCGGAAATTGCTGTTGAACCATTTCACTTTGAAAACAGTGGAGTATTGAATTCCAGGGTCACCCATGACGATTTGACGCATTCTATTTCACTTAAATACGAGATTTTGGGCGATTATACCCTTGTATACACGTTCAATCCATAAGTTTGCATTATGAAGTCGAAGGATCGGATTTTAAATCGAATATATGATCAGCTTGAATCGGGTAAGAAATTATTTACGGTTCTCGTCGATCCGGACAAATATGATGACAATTCGTTGCTTGATTTGGCGAAGGCGTGTAATGAAGGTCAGGTGCATTATTTCTTTGTCGGCGGCAGCCTGATGACAACTGGAAAATTTGAACGGACAATCGACGTTTTGAAATCGACTTCGGACATTCCGATTGTAATTTTTCCCGGTTCCTCGATGCAAATCAGTGCCAGGGCAGATGCCATCCTGTTTTTGTCTTTGATCTCGGGTAGAAATCCCGAATATTTGATCGGTCAACAAGTACTATCGGCCCCTCACATTAAAGCAGCCAACCTTGAAAGCCTGGCTACCGGGTACATGTTAATTGAAAGTGAGAATAGCACAACGGCGAATTACATCAGCAATACACTTCCCATTCCCAGTGACAAGGCTGACATTGCNNAATCAGCGGTTTGACCCATTGAATTACATGGCCGAATTTATTGAATGGACAGCTGTAATCACGGCGCTCCTCTACGTCTACCTGGCTTCGGCAGCCAACAGAATTTGTTTTTTGTTTGGCCTGATAAGTTCGGCATTTCTCGTTTATATCTGTGCGACCGATCACCTATACTTTGACACGTTTATAAATGGATACTATGTTGTTATGTCGGTCGTTGGATGGTATATGTGGAAGGGAGAAACCGAGGTCCTTGAGATCAGGGAAATGAAAAGCAGGACGTTTATCGGGATCAGTATACTTGGAATCCTGGTCTTTGTGGGACTTGGATTTGTTTTTGACAAGTACACCGGTGCGAGCATGGCTTATGTAGATTCTTTCACAACGGTTTTTGCCGTAATTGCCACCTGGATGATGGTTGAGCGTTACCTCGAAAACTGGATAATCTGGATCGTGGCAGATGCCATTTCCATTTACATGTATACTGTCAAAGACCATTATCCCATAGCGCTTCTTTTTTTGGTTTACACGGTAATTGCCATTTTTGGGTATTATAATTGGAAACGAATTTTGCTTAAATCGAGATGAAAATAGCCGTCATTGGCCCCGAATCTTCGGGCAAGTCCAAACTATCGGAACAGATTTCAGTCAAACTGGGGATTCCCCTGGTAAAAGAATATGCCCGTGAGTACCTGGAAAATCTGGATGGTGAATACGGGGAGAATGACTTGACAAAAATTGCGAAAGGTCAGTACCTGGCATGCATGAGGACTGAAAAAGGAGATGGATTTATAAGCGATACGGAACTCCTGTCCATCAAAATCTGGAGCAAGGAAAAATACCAAAAGGTCGATCAGGACATTTTATACCTGATGGATGAATTAACGATTGATCTTTACCTTCTGTGTTATCCGGATCTTCCATGGGAATCGGACCCTTTGAGAGAATCCCCACTGTTGCAGGACAGAATGCGACAGTTCAGCTGGTTTGTAAAGGAGCTTAACAAAATGAACAAACCGTATCGGGTGATCCGGGGAGAAGGCCCTGCCCGTCTGGATTTGGCCATGAAAGAAATTCGCTCTTTTTCCCTCTGATTTACATTCGCGAATTCAGAAATAACTAATTTAGCATCCATAACAGGGGTGCCTCAAATTTCAGGCTGAGATTATACCCTTTGAACCTGCTCGGGTAATTCCGAAAAGGGAATTAGACCACTCGATCCCCGCTTACTGCAAGATAAATGAAAGCCATATTTCTTGGATTGATTTTCCTTTTTGGTATTGAAGTGACGATGGCGCAACGTTCCGTCGGTGGGGTTGTAAGAACGGAAAACGGAGATCCATTGCCCAATGCTACGGTGCGGGTAATCGGCACACTAAAAGGTACGGTCAGTGATGCAGACGGGAAATTTGAACTGAAGAACATTACGGCCAGTCCACTTATTATTGAAATCACGTATATCGGGTACAAGGTATTTCGGGATACCCTTTCGGTTTCCGCAGATCCCGCTGCACTGGAGATTTCTCTTAGCGAAGAGTCTTTCCTTGCGGATGCTCTTGTTGTAACGGCAACCCGGGTAGAACCTTCTGCTCCTGTTGCACATACCACGCTTACCAATGAGAAAATTCAGGAAATGAATACCGGAAAGGACGTGCCTTACATTGTAAGTCAGACCCCATCTGTTGTTAGCAGCAGTGATGCCGGTGCCGGTATTGGTTACACCGCACTTCGGATCAGGGGCATTGACCAGACAAGCATTAATGTTACCATCAATGGAATCGCGCTCAATGACCCGGAGGGTCAGGGGGTATACTGGGTTGACATACCGGATTTTTCTTCCAGTCTGTCGGACATTCAAATTCAACGTGGCGTGGGAAGCTCAACCAATGGTCCGGCGTCGTTTGGGGCGAGCATCAATATGCAGACGGAACCGGTTAATCAAAAAGCCTACGTCGAGGTTGGTGGGTCGTATGGGTCTTTCAACTCTCAGCGAACCGTGTTGAAACTTGGAAGTGGAATCTTTGCCAAATACTGGGCCGTGGACGGAAGGTTAAGTACGATTCGTTCCGATGGATACATTGACCGGGCGAGTACGGATATGTTGTCCTATTATTTTTCCCTTGGATTTAACAATGGCAAAACTTCCGTTAAACTGTTGAGTTTTGGAGGACGGGAAGAAACCTATCAGGCATGGTACGGGGTTGATGAATTCACCCTAAAAACTGACCGGACCTTTAATATTGCAGGTGCCAAATACGACAGTCAGGATAACATTTATGATTTTCATGAAAATGAAATCGATCACTATGAACAGGATCACCTGCAACTTCATATGGATCATAAAATATCTGCGCTTTGGAGAATTCAGACTTCTGTACATTTTACATATGGCAGAGGATATTTTGAGCAGTACAAACAGGAAGACTCACTTCACTATTACAACTTGTCTTCCGTTGAGATAG
>DNDT01000025.1 GCA_003487525.1 Flavobacteriales bacterium | reverse complement strand
GGCTCTTCCAGCGTCTTGAGCAGTGCGTTGAAGGCGGATTTCGACAACATGTGAACTTCGTCGATGATATAAACTTTCTTGGTTCCAAGCTGGGGTGCGAACCGGACTTGTTCAATCAGGCCCCGAATGTCCTCTACCGAATTGTTCGAAGCGGCATCCAGCTCGTAAATATTTAAGCTGTGTCCCGCGTTAAACGATTCGCACGACGGGCATTTGTCACAGGCCTCAATTTTTTCGCTTCGATTTGTGCAGTTTATGGTCTTGGCCAGTATCCTGGCACAAGTGGTTTTCCCAACCCCTCTAGGTCCGGAAAAAAGAAATGCCTGAGCAAGGTGTTCACTTTTAATGGCATTTATCAGCGTTTCCGCAATATGACGTTGCCCAACAACCGAATCAAAGGTAATGGGTCTGTATTTTCTTGCTGAAACGATGTATTGATTCATAAAAACGAGGCTTGGTATGGCAAATATATTTAACCGCTCTTAGTATAGGACAGAAATTGTGATAAAAAGTAATTGATCTTTACGAAAGGCGCGTAAGTGTTATGATTTATAAACTACAAACCTAAGATTCTGAATCATTTACATTTGTTTTTCATTCACCGGTTTCATTATTTTTGTCATTGTGATTTAACACATCGACGTCCTGTTGCTACATTGGTTTATTATTCTTATTTTTGCCGCCCATTTTATTAAAAAATCTTATCACCATGAAAAATAGGTATGAGACTGTTTTCATCTTAACACCCGTTTTGTCTGAGGCTCAGGCAAAGGAAACAGTCGGAAAATTTATAAAAGTGCTCACCGGAGCCGGAGCAAAAGTCCACCACGAGGAAAACTGGGGACTTAAAAAACTCGCTTATCCAATTCAAAAAAAGTCTACCGGGTTTTACAACCTGTTGGAGTTTGAAGCTGAAGGCGATGTTGTAAGCAAACTTGACATAGCATTCAGAAGGGATGAAAAAGTCATGCGATTTCTTACTGTAGCGTTGAATAAAGACGCCATAGCTTATGCTGAAAGCAGAAGAGTACGATTGAAAGGAACCAAAGCTTAAAACGTAAAGAAATGTCAGAAAATTCATCAGAAATCAGGTATTTAACCCCACCTTCGATTGAAGTCGTAAAGAACAAGTATTGCCGGTTTAGAAAAAACAGAATTAAGTACATCGATTACAAGGATCCGAATTACCTTATTCATTTTGTAAATGAGCAGGGTAAAATTCTTCCTCGAAGAATCACCGGTACATCGTTAAAATATCAGCGCAAAGTTGCTCAGGCCATCAAGAGGTCGAGACACCTTGCTTTGATGCCTTATGTTGGAGATTTGTTAAAATAAGAACGTCATGGAAATAATACTGAAAGAAGACATAGAAAATCTGGGGTACAAGAATGACGTCGTTACCGTTAAAAGCGGTTACGGAAGAAACTATCTCATTCCACAAGGACTTGCCATAATCGCAACTTCCAGCTCTAAGAAAATGATGGAAGAAACGTTGAAGCAAAGGGCACACAAAGAAACAAAGCTTGTAGAGGAAGCTGAGGCAATGGCGGAAAAGCTGAACAAACTATCTGTTCAGGTTTTAACCAAAGCAGGAGAAAAAGGTAAAATCTTTGGCAGCATAAACAACATTCAGGTTGCAAAGTCGCTTAAGGATGCCGGTTTCGATATCGACAGAAAGAACATAACCATTGACCAGGAACACATCAAGGAACTTGGAAAATACGAGGCTAAAGTGAAGTTGTACAAGCATATTGAGGCTACGTTCTCATTTGACGTTGTAGCTGAAGAAGAAAAGTAAGCCGTTCTGTTAATGCATTAAAAAAAAGTCTGCCACTGGCGGACTTTTTTTTTGTGTAATCGGGTAATTGTGTAGTTGGGGAGGGATTATGCCGGAGAAAGCAGGTATTTGAAAGTGACAGTATTGAATTGATGGTAATAATCTAAGGCACGGACGGAGCGTCCGCGCCAGCGGATTTTACGGTTTTACGATTTTTCAACCAATCCAATAAACAACAAACAACTCAACTTCAAACTGACTCCACAATTCCATAATTCCACTTTGATACTCCAACCCGAATATGTACTTTTACGGCTCGATCCATTTCGGGTATCAAAGAAGGGCAAGTCCGTTGGTAAGAGCATTTATCCCAGATCGTTTCAGAGGTAATTATTCATCTTATTTTAATTGAGATATGATTTTTGATATTGATATGATTCGTGCGGTTTACGCAAAAATGCCGCAGCGGATAGAAAAGGCCAGAAAGATTGTCGGTAAGCCCTTAAGTCTTTCGGAAAAAATTCTGTACAGCCACCTTTATCAAGGTGAAGCAACGGAAGCACATGAACGCAGTATGTCCTATGTGGACTTTGCACCCGACAGGGTTGCCATGCAAGATGCCACGGCACAAATGGCCCTGTTGCAGTTCATGCAAGCCGGCAAAGCGTCGGTAGCCGTGCCGAGTACCGTTCATGCCGATCACTTGATACAAGCCAGAATTGGTGCAGACAAGGATCTGCAGGAAGCAATCAACAAAAACAACGAAGTATATAACTTTTTGGAATCGGTATCCAATAAATACGGCATAGGTTTTTGGAAACCGGGAGCCGGAATCATTCATCAGGTTGTGTTGGAAAATTATGCTTTCCCGGGAGGTATGATGATCGGTACGGATTCGCATACGGTGAATGCAGGTGGACTGGGTATGATTGCCGTTGGTGTTGGAGGAGCCGATGCGGTGGATGTAATGGCAGGCATGGCATGGGAACTTAAATTTCCAAAACTAATCGGTGTTAAATTAACGGGAAAACTAAACGGATGGACCTCTGCCAAAGATGTAATCCTGAAGGTGGCGGGAATATTAACCGTAAAAGGAGGAACCGGATGCATTGTTGAATATTTCGGTCCCGGAGCCGAATCTCTTTCTTGCACGGGTAAAGGCACCATTTGCAACATGGGAGCGGAAATTGGAGCAACCACTTCGACCTTTGGCTACGATGCTGCCATGGAACGATATTTACGGGCAACCGGAAGGGCCGAAGTAGCAGATCTTGCAAACGGTATTAAAGAGCATTTGACAGGGGACAAAGAGGTTTATCAAAATCCGGAAACATATTTTGACCAGGTGATTGAAATTGACCTTAATACCCTGAGTCCCCATCTGAACGGTCCGTTCACACCGGATTTGGCCACACCTGTTTCCGAGATGAAAGAAAAGGCCGCAGCAAACAACTGGCCGACCGACATTGAATGGGCACTGATCGGATCGTGCACCAATTCTTCATATGAGGACCTTACCCGGGCTGCCTCAATCGTGGAAGATGCTGTTGGCAAGGGAGTGAAACCCAAAGCCATTCTGGGGATAAATCCCGGATCGGAGCAGGTGCGTTTTACGGCGGAAAGAGATGGACTCTTGGATACATTCAACAAGTTTGAATCGACAAAAATATTTACCAATGCCTGTGGTCCTTGTATCGGACAGTGGGCCAGGCCGGGGGCGGATAAGGGAGAGAAGAATTCCATCGTGCATTCATTTAACCGGAATTTTGCCAAAAGGGCAGATGGCAATCCAAATACACATGCCTTTGTTACCTCACCTGAAATGGTTGCTGCCATTGCGATTTCGGGAAAATTGGATTTCAATCCGATAACGGATTCTCTGACAAATGAAAAGGGAGAAAAGGTAATGCTGGCCGAACCAATTGGTTTTGAATTGCCATCAAAGGGCTTTGCCGTTGAGGATTCGGGATATCAGGCTCCGGCCGAGGACGGTTCTTCGACTAAAGTCGTCGTGAAGGAAGGTTCTGAACGGCTGCAACTGCTTACTCCATTTGAACCATGGGATGGATCCAATATCACCGGGATGCGACTTTTAATAAAGGCTTACGGGAAATGCACCACGGATCACATATCCATGGCCGGTCCGTGGTTGAGATACCGGGGCCACCTGGACAATATTTCAAACAATTGCCTGATTGGTGCCGTCAACGCATTTAACAAGGAAACCGATAATGTTAAAAATCAACTGACCGGAACCTATGACAGCGTTCCAAA
>DNDT01000098.1 GCA_003487525.1 Flavobacteriales bacterium | reverse complement strand
TCAAACCCCGACAATAAAAGTGATAGCGCATGATCGTCACTGACATCACAAACCTCAGCATGAATTCCGTATTTCTTAGTGGCATTGGCCAGTGGCTCGGGATTGATATCTGTCACCAGTACGTCAAACTCAGGGTGAAGGTCCCGGGCAATTGTCGTTCCGATACGACCACAACCCAGCACCACGACCTTCTTTCGTACTTCCATATTGCGAAGCAATGTAAAACTTATTTCTGAGCCTTATTATCTGAACAGGGTAACGTCACCAACACCCTCATAATCCTGACCGTTTTCCCACTTGATTTTTATTTTCCAGACATATACTTCCTGTGAAGCCATCTTACCTCGGTAATAGCCATCCCAGCCAATTGAATGGTCTTTTGATTCGAATATAAGTTCTCCCCAACGATTGAATATCTGCATTTCATACTCACTCACCCCTTCGGTATGCGGATAAAAAATAAAATTATTTGTGGCATTCGGATCATATCGGCCACCATTTCCTCCGCCTGTGTATGGTGTAAAAGCATTTGGGATATTCAGATTAAAATAGGGTTCAATAATAACCGCGGTTATGGAACTGTCGGCACAACCATTTTCATCCACCACCAAAAGCTGTACGAAATAAGATCCGGAATCGGCAAAAAAGTGAACCGGATTCTGCTTGGATGACTCTTTTCCATCTTCAAATTTCCACGAGTGTTTAAGGGCTTCAATATTAGGTGTCGATGTCGAAATAAACTGAATCACCGGAGAACGCTCATCGACTATCGGAGGATTGGAAATAAATGATGCCTTTGGCAATGAATAAGCTTCAACATAATTTGATGTGTCATTTTGGGCATGACATCCGAAACCGTTCGTTACCCGAAGTCTTATGGTATATCTTCCCGGAACCTGATAGGTATGCACCGGATTTGGATCAATGGATGTAATGCTGTCCCCCAATTCCCAGAGATAAGATGTTATTGACGGATCCTGAACCTGATTTCCGAAACCCACAGTTAACGGAATACATCCCGCGGCAATTTCATCATCCAGGGCCAATTGGGGCAAGGGGTAAACCTCCACATAAACACTATCTTTAATTGATAGCGCGCAATCATCTGAAATTTTCAGGGTATAATACCTTGATTTGCTCGGCCTGTCATTAAACTGCAGGGAAAGCTGTCCCGAGTTCCAAAGGTAATCGTAGCCCGGATAAATTCCCGAATGGTGTCCCTGAATGAACACGGTATCTCCCAGACATACATTTCCGCTTTTGGTAACGTCGATCGAGTCCTTTAAAAGGTCTCTGACATAGACCGTAATAACCTCTGTTTCACTTGTACAACCCAAAACATCAAAGGCCCTGAGCCCAAATGTTTTTGTTGCCACAGGCGTAACGGTGTATGGGAATGTAATTAAGGTAAAAGTAGGAAGCAATTTAAATGAGTACGGTCCGCCATTTCCCCCTGAAGCATTTCCGAAAATATCGTGTGATCCGCCTATGCAAATGGTATCGGAATTACTCAGGGTAAGGATAACCTCTGTCGGCTGGGCCAGATTTATTGAATCTTCAATATTACATCCATTCGCATCGGTCAGTTTTAGATAAATTTTACCTGCTTTTAAATTGATGGCCGTGTCACCGGTTTGATGACCCACTGTGGTATTCCAACTGTAGCTGTAAGGAAGAGTACCTCCATTTTTGTAATTGAGCCATGCCTTGCCGTTTGTTCCTTCAAAACAGGTCACGTGTTTACCGACCAGTACCATTTGAAGCGGAGCTGCAGGTTCGGAAACGGTAACGGGAAAATTATCACTGCATCCAAGAGAATCGGTGACTGTAATCATATACACCCCGGCCTTCAAATTAAATGCTGTATCGGTCGTTTGCGAATTTGCGTTGGCTCCCCATTGATATGAATATGGGCTTGTGCCACCGGTAACCTGCACATAGGCCAGTCCGTTCGAATCACCGAAGCAATCCACATCTTCCGCTCCGGGATTAAGGAAAATAGGTCCCGCAGGCTGGGCAATTACAAAACTTGAATCCCGGGAACATCCATGATCGTCTGTGACAGTAACCTTGTGGATTCCGGCAGGAAGATTCAGGGCACTGTCCCCGGTTTGAAATCCGGAAGCACTATCCCATTGAAAAAAATATGGCGAAGTACCTCCCGCCGGAGAAACAAATGCCCAGGCCGTCATCTCACCATAACAAAAGACATCCCGCTGATCTCCCGATAACACCAGGGCCAAGGGATCGGTAACCGTAACCTGAGTATCAATGACGCAATTATTGTCGTCCGTAATGACCACCTGGTATATTCCAGAGCCAATATTCCTTGCCGTATCCCCCGTTTGATTTCCTGTCTGAGCATCCCAAACTACCGTATATGGGCTGACACCACCTGATTGAGTAACCGCTGCGAGTCCATTCGAATCACCAAAACACAAGGGGCTTTGTGAGAAAAGCTGAGATATCAACAATGTATTAGGTTCTATTACCTGGACAAGCGAATCTGCAATGCAACCGTTGGAATCAGTAACATTTACCAGATATACACCTGCCGAAAGTCCAATCGCCGTATCGGTTGTCTGGTTATTCGCAGCCGCATTCCATTGAATAAGATAAGGCGGAGTACCTCCAAACGGTATGGCGATAGCCTTTCCATCACTGCCTCCCTTGCAACTGACTGAAACATTTCCCGTATTGACTATAAGTGAATCATCCGGTTCAAGAATTTCAATTCCGGGAATATAACTACATCCAAACTGATCGTGTACCAGGATGGAATATACACCGGCAGGCAAATTAATTGCGATGGAATCTGTCTGACCACCCGAAGCTGAATCCCATTGAAACGTATAAGGTGGTGTTCCTCCGGTCGGCGTCACTTTTGCGCTGCCATTTGCCCCGCCCTTGCACGAAACATTCACAATTTCGACCGCTGTCGCAAACAATGGCATCGGGTCAATTACAACGATTGGTGATGCAAACAGGCAAGAATTTTGATCGTAAATTATTACGGTATATGTTCCGGCGCTCAGACCCGTGGCCGTCTGAGTTGTTTGATTAAGCGCAGTTGAATCCCATAAATACGTATAAGGAGGTGTTCCACCGGTGGGAAAGACAGTGGCCGTTCCATCGTTAAAACCATAACAACTTGGCGCTGTAAAGGTGTCTGTAAATTGAATGGCGCTGACAGGTTCAATAAGTGAGATAGAATCACTTATGATACATCCCATCGTGTCTGTAACGATTACCGAATAATTGCCAATTTTTAAATTTACCGCCGTCGGTGTGGTCTGAAATCCGGTTGAATCATCCCACAGGTAGGTATATGGTTGAGTTCCTCCTGAAACACTTGCGGTGGCTGAACCATCTGTCCCATCCTTGCAACCGATATCGACCTTGGACATGACGAGACTCAATGGGGCTGTCGGACCATCCACAATAAAGAAAGTGTCAATTTCACAGCCATAGCTGTCAGTTATACTCAACGAAAATGTATCGGGAAACAGGTTCAGGGCCGTTGTTCCACTAATACTTGTGATTCTCAAATCCCAGTTGATCAGATAGGGAGTTGCACCGCCATTGATTGTCAAGGTGGCTGTTCCATCCGCACTGTCAAAACAAGTCACGGGAGTGGTGGTTATACTCAGCGTCAATACCGAATCGGCTTCTACCACAACAACGGTCGTATCAACAATACAACCTGCAGAATCGCTTACAATCAATCCGTATGTTCCTGCCGTCAGATTCAACGCACTGTCATTGACCTGATTTCCGGTCTGTGCATCCCAGGTATAGGTAAAGGGAGCACGTGTACCGGTTGCCAGGGCAATGGCCATACCGTCTGCGTTTCCCTTGCAACTTACCGGTATTGCTCCAAGTGAAAGATCTGCGACGAATTTGAACAAGCTAACCTGAATAACATCCGTATCTGCCGGACAAGATCCGTTGCCTGTGGTGATCAGTCTTAAATTGGCAAATCCACTGGCAACCTCCAAAGCCGTGGGTGTGTATAAGGTACTTAGCGAATCATTGGACGGTGCGAACGTTCCCTTGCCGACCCAGGTTCCTCCCGAGGCGGAAATTACTTTACCATTCAGCACAACCTGTTTATTCTCAACGCACATGAATGTATCGTTACCGGCAATTGCTTCAATCGGAAGCGAATAGGACGTGACAGTTACGGTATCGTAAGTAGGGGGACATCCGGACGTGTCCCACAACTCTACCCAATAGGTTCCCGTGTTTACAAAAATGCTATCCGTGTTTTCCAATGTACTCCAGTTATAGGTATAAGGTGGACTTCCCCCGGAAGGACTGGCATAAATGAAAGTGCCCGAATCACCAAAACAAACAGTCGGAAATTCGGGTAAAATATCCACGGCAAGCGTCGAAAAGAACTTTACACGCACCGTGTCACAGGTATAAATGGTGTCACATCCTCCGAAAGGATAGCCGCATACCTCTATATCCATATATGGCGGATAACCTACCTGAGGCGTCACGATAACGGTATCGCATCCTGCGGTACAATTCAAATAGTGATTAAATGCGCCGGGCAGCCCCGGAAAAACCGTATTCCATTGGATCGAAGTCTCTTCAAATCCGATGGTTCCAATTTCTTTGCTGCAACCGTCATTCACATAAGTGCTATCCGGGATAATAGGTTCGGCAACCGAAATGATTCGGTATTCATTGATATTGTTTCCCGGTTTACAAAACGTAATCAAATGAGGGCCCTGCCCGCTCAAACAAATTGGAGCTCCTACCGGCGAAGGAGGATTGCAGTTAATTTGATAGAAGAGGGCACCTCCGGGAACGGCTCCCGAATAAATATCGAAGATAACGCCCTCAGCATCCGGATGAAGGGTTACACTGAATTCGATACACTTTACGTTTCCCGTCGAGCCACAGCAGAATCCGTTTCTTACCACCAAGGGACTGATGTAAGTTCCATTCGGGTCCTGAGAGAGGTCGACGATGAATTTAGGAGTGACCGAATCACAAACCGTAGACTGAGCTGCAACATCAGAAATGCTTAAAAATCCAATGAATAAGAGAAAAAGAAAATACCTGCCTGGGTTCATAATATGTTTATATACGGTAACAAGTAATAACAGTTTGAAATATTCGACCAATGCCCTTTTAAACCAGATAAATTCTAGCCAAATTACTCATGACCAAACAGAATTCCAACAATTTAGATCAATTGATGCCGAAACTAAAATTTTCTACGGTTTATTCTCAAAAAATATTTCGATGAGACATATAAAACTCCCGATTATTTGACGTTTTAAGAAGATAAGTCTATTTTTAACTCAGATTCAGTTCACATATAATCATGGAAAACTTACACATTGCAGCAGAAAAGAAAAGTCCTTCGGTAGATTTCGAATTATATAGCGGATTGCTGAGGATTGGTGGAAATTCCAGTTTAGAAAATCCTGGTAAATTTTACGATAATCTGATTAATTGGTTGGAATCCTACACATTAAAACCTGCGGTTAAGACTACCTTTAAGATGGAAATGGAATATTTCAATTCCAGTTCGTCGAAGCATTTAATGAGGGCACTTCGAATAATGGAACGAATTCAGCAATCCGGAAAGTCGGACGTTCTTGTTGAATGGTATCATAATGAGCATGACGGCAGCATGTTTGAAGCAGGTGAAGATTTTGCTTCAATGTTAAAAGTACCCTTTACCTACATTGAGGTAAAGGACTGACAGAAAACCGTTTTTAGCTTTACTCCCTATTCTACTACAACCTTTGCGAATGCGACCGGACGGCCGCGTTCCATAATTTGAACGATATACGTGCCATTTGTTAATCCCTCTCTGGACAAGGATATTTGGGTCTTTTCAATATGGTAATCCATTTCGACTTCAGCACCAAGCATGTTCATGGTTATCAGGCTCAGCTCTTCCGAATTATACGTCGAAGGCAGTGTAATTACTGCTTCGTCAGTAATCGGATTGGGATGAATCTGCAGTTCTTTCAATATATATTCCGCCAATCCGATTCCGTAAATGTTAATATCCTCGCAATAGGGTGCACTGCTTCCATTGACATTAGTGGCAGTCAGGCATACA
>DNDT01000253.1 GCA_003487525.1 Flavobacteriales bacterium | reverse complement strand
TTGCATTTAGCGGGCCATCTTACATCTCCTGGACGAAAAGGATTCCAGGTGCTTTCCAGCAATTTCTAGATAAGAATCACTTAGAATCGAATCAGGAAGGAAGAAGTGTCGCTTCTGACTATAAGGCTTTCACTGATAAGTACCAACAATATCTTTTGAGCAGCTGGCGGTATACAACCATTGGTACTGTGTTGATTTTTGTGTTTATTTTTATCATTTTGGTAAACCCATATAAGCATTATTTTGCATCAACGGGACGCCTTGAATTAGATATTTTCGCATTCATGCATATCACGGTTATGTACATTTACTTTCCAGTCGTTTCTGTTTATTTCGTTGGTGTGGCATTCTGGACTCTTATCGCAACAGGACAATATATCAACAAGCTAACACAAAATTTCAACCTGAAGATTCAACCAAGCCATCCAGATAAATGTGGAGGATTAAGTTTCCTTGGAGAATTTAGTTTCAGAATGGCGTTACCATTGTTAATGACTATCGTAAGTCTAAGCACCTTGGCAATTTTTATTATTGTTTTTTGGGTATCAAACAATGAGTCAAATACGATGGTAGCTTTACTTTTTTTGTCTTCTCCCNNCTGAATATGCTTGAGTCAAGAAATCGAAATTGGGACGAGTTTGCTGCTCGAATTGAGTATGTAAAGGAAAGACTTCGTTCGTACTTGGATAATGGAAAGATAGATGATGCAGAAAGAGCAAAGAAGGAGTTGGAAATACTGGACGCTATACACCCAGAGAAAAACACATATCCGATTTGGCCTTTTGATACGCAAATATTAATAAAATTTTTGACTCCTCAGATAGTACCCCTCGTCAGTTTCGTGGTGAGCAGCATACAAGATGGAAAAGGATCCGTATTAAGTAATATATTGCATACATTGTTCGGCCAAAAATGAAATTATATGCTGTTTTGGCTGCCCACTGATTAATGCAAGCGCCAGAGGAGATGCACCCCCACTTCGGCACTGTGCCCACTGTGTGGGTTTCCATGCGGGATAACAGCAGTCGAAGAGCGGCTCTTGCGAACGCTTGTTAGATGTTTAGAATGAAACTACCTCCAGAAAAATAGGAGGATCGACTTGTCCAAAATAAACTTTCAGAGAACTTATGATTTGGGGGAATCGTACGAAGAAATTAAACATCGCGCACACCAAAAGCTGCAAAAATATTGGAATTATCCCAATNNGAAAGTCTTTTCTGGCCAGTGATGAAAGAGTCAGGCTGGTTGTCAATCCCAAATGTATCGGAAAGCCCAGATCAGCGTGCAGACAGATTCCTCCGCGCAGAACATGAAGGATCCTTTAACCTTATCTTTTATTGTTATTACGCCTTTCCCACCGATTACCCCGAGGATATACAAAGGATATTTGGGAAAAAGTATTTCACGGAAAAGATACAGCCAGAAGCAATGAACGAGTTCGGGAGAACCATCCAGGATAATGATGTTAAAGCAGTCGTCGCCTTCAACAAACAGATATTTAACCGTGTATCCCGGCAAGCGGTTGACCGATATATAAAACGATTGAATGCTGGAGAGTTGGTACAAAGCCAGGTAAATTTTAGTGATCGAACGATTCCAACTTTCTTGACCTATCCTACAGGCTGGCGGTACCACTCCGATTACATGAAACTTCGAATTTCCAATCTTGATTATATAAGGAAAGCCATCAAGGAATAGAAACATTTGACACCCTTCTCCCTGTGGAAGATGGGCTGGTGCATTAATCAAAAAAGCGCCAGTCGGGTGTTTTCTCGCAAGTCAAATACTGAAATTATTCCAGAATGGTGGAGGAATCGTTCATGAACTCAATCGAAAAAGAAAAAATATTACTCGATAATGAGCTTGTTCCTGAGCCTGTTCTTTGGCTGCGTTTTTTCCCGCGTTGGGCATTGATAACTGGCTTAACAACGGTGATAATTCCTGTTCTTTTTTTGGTTGGCTTAGGGCAGCAGGCATCCGACAACGCTCTCGGAAAAGAGTTTGTTGAATTGTTACAAGCAGCAAGAAGCCCTTACATGTTTAGAGCAGCCTGGGCCTTTGATGCTATTGTTTGGCTTATGCTGGGCGGGATCCTCATATCGGCTGCCGGATTACTTCGTCGCCATGCACCTGTTCGATCGACCTTCATCCTTGTTTGTGGAATCGCTCAACTGCTGGGCGCTTTTGGCAGCTTCACGCGTCTCGATGGAATCAGCGATCTGGCTGTTCACTACTCATCCGCGCTGCCGAACCAGCAAATCGGATTATTAGAGTCATATCTCAACCTGTCGCGGGTCATTAATTCATCCAATCACATTTCTGTTTTACTACAAGGTATTGGCTATTTACTGGTGTCGTGGGGAGTATTGTCCATGCGAGGCTTTCCACGTTGGCTTGCTACCTGGTTGGCGCTTCCAGGTTTGTTGGGAATTGCACAGTTTTGCCTTTTTGTCACCGGTGCTCCATACTTGTTTGCGCTCAATGTCATCGGTCTTATCGCCGGGAATATTGCCCTGAACTTCGCAATCATGATTACCTTATGGAGGCCACCTAATTCATTGGTATCAAGTGTTGCCGGTAATATGATGGCAGAGATTAGAGAATAATGTCTTACACCGGTTAATGTACTTATCAGGGGTGGAAGATGTGCTGGTGCATTAATCAAAAAAAAAACCGTAGTGCGTTGGAGGCAGAGCGATAAACATGACAAACGGCATTTGACGAGGATGGTGAAAAAAGTATATAGTATTGGTAGCTTCAATTAGCCCACTGGGTGACACGAAGTGGTATAACGCAAGCCGTTGAAACTG
>DNDT01000105.1 GCA_003487525.1 Flavobacteriales bacterium | reverse complement strand
GTTCAGGCCCGGCTATATTCAGCCAATGAAGGGCATTAAATCAAAAACTGCCTGGTACAATGCCATGTATGTCGTTGCCAAACCCTTGTATTTCATTTTCAAGGCCCTTGCCCCGAATTCCGTAACCACTACTGTGACCATTGGCCAGGCGATGATCAATTGCGTCGCGGGCAATGGGGAGAAGAAGGTGCTGGATGTGCGGGAGATTAATGAATTGGGGGATAGGGGGATAGGGGGATTGTGAAAAATCGGGTAATCGGGGAAACCGAGTTTAACGAGCTTGCCTGCTGGTGCAAAGGCCTGCACACCGGCAAGCAGGCCTGCCTGACACAAGCAGGGTTCACGAATACCTTTAAAAATAAACACGAATGAGTAACCGTGTAATTTATCTTCTCAATTTCTCCCTGTAGTCGAAAAGGTGAAAAATCGAATCTACCTGTCAGGGCGCCAGGCCTTTGGCGCCGACAGGCAGGTGACCGGGCAAAATTTAATTATGTGATGTTTCAACCTATACCCTCATCCCCTTATCCCCAAACAAACACCTGAATCAATGCAAACATCCCAATGGTCAGGACGAGGCCCAGGATGTTAAACCATATTCCCGCTTTCATCATTTGCCGGATGTTTACGTAACCCGAGCTGTACACGATGGCTTGCGGAGGAGTGGCGATGGGCATCATAAAGGCACAACTTGCGGACAGGGTGGCGGGGATCATTAAGAGCCGCGGGTCTATGCCGAAGACCACAGCTCCGGTCGCAAGAATTGGTAAAATCAACGAGGTGACTGCGGAGTTGGAGGTTATTTCGGTCTGGAAAGTTACAAATACACAAACGATGGCCATGATAAGAAGAGGTGGCCAGGCCGGAAGATTGGTGAAGAGGTTTTGCACAAGATGTGACAAGCCGGAACTTTCAAATCCACCTGCCAGGGCAAAGCCCCCTCCAAACAGCAAGAGTATTCCCCAGGGCAGTTCGTTTGTCGCTTTCCAGTTTAACAATGCCTGCCCTTTTTTCTCATGCGAGGGTATCATAAACAACAAACTTGCCGTAATTACGGCAACTGCCGGATCACTNNTTTATATCCGATCCGCTCATCCAAAGCAAAGCGGCCAATCCAAAAATCAACAGGGTTCGGACCTCGTCCTTTCGTATGGCACCCAGTTCTTTTATCTGATCGGAAATGTTTTCACTGCTGTCACTGTATTCCTCATGCGGAAGCCTGAATATAAAATGAGTCAGGATATACCAACCTGTAAAGAGAAACATGGTACTCAGCGGAAAACCAATCATCATCCAGTCCATAAATCCTATTTCGGCGGCATTCGGGAAGAGTTGGTGATACATTTCCAGGAAGATCAGGTTTGGAGGGGTTCCAATGAGCGTGGCCATGCCACCGATGTTTGAACCATAAGCGATTCCCAACATCAGACAAATGCCAAAGTGCTGAAGTTCTTTCCCTCCTCCAATTTGTTTTTTAATGTTCATGATTACGGAAAGCCCGATGGGCAGCATGACCATGACCGATGCGGTATTCGAAATCCACATGCTCAGGAAACCGGCAACCAGCATAAATCCCAGAACCAGTCTTTTTGGCCTTGTACCGACGAATCGAATAATTTANNATAATTTTCAATGCCATTCTCTTATGCACACCGGACTCCTGCAATCCGAGTGCAAGCAGAAATCCACCGAGGAATAAAAAAATGATGGGTCTTCCGTAATAGACACTTACTTCGGTACTGTCGCATATGCCGAACAAGGGAAACAGAAATATCGGCAAGAGTGATGTAACCGGAATGGGAATCTTGTCCTGAACCCACCAAACCGCCATCAATGCCATAATACCGGCGAGAATTGGAGCAAGGGGATATTCTTCACCCGGCACCAGCCAATAAACAACCAGGGCAAGAAGAATACCGGGAATGGTGCTCGTAAGCACACTTCGCTGTGGTATAAAGTCCAGAATTTGCATGCTTAAACCGAAGGTAGAAAGTTAGAACAAACAGGCCGATTTGGCAAATGTGTTTTACCGGTTGAAGAAGACGTATCCAGGGTATTTGCCAAAACCTTATTCTTCGAATCGAAGCCTGGTTTCTTCGAGGCTTTTTCTGGAACCGACAAGTGTCACGATGTCTCCAATCCTGAGTCTGGTGTATCCGTGCGAAATAATGACCTGATTCTTGCGGGTCACGGACAAAATGATGATGTCGCTGGGTAGTCGCAAATCCCGAAGTGAAACCCCGTGAAGGTTCAGGTCCTGAACTTCGATATCGATGGTTTCCTGGTTTTCTTCCATACCCAGCAAAAGCGAAGTTGCAAGGGGTGAACGTACAAAATGATCGAGCAAGCTCACAATAGCTGTGGCAGGTTCGACGATCAGGGCCCCTAGCTTATGGAACTTATTGATGTAATAACGATCCTGAAGTCTGACGACCACATTCTTTGTGCCAATATGCTCGTAAATCAACTCGCAAATCTTAAGGTTTTCCTTATCTGAAAGCATGAGAATAATCGATTCGGATTTTCTTGCTTCCAGTTTTTCCAGTTGAGAGACTGAAATTTCATCGATGTGCTGAATTTCGATTTCCCTGTTTTCGTCTTCTTCGACATTCTGCAGGAAGGTGGCAATTTTAACTTCCCATCCATTTTTAATCAATTGCCTGCCCAGCGCCATCGAACTATCCTCGTAACCGAAAATGATGGCATCCCGGATTCCGTCATGTGTGGCTTCGGCCCTTTTGTGCGTTTCACCAACCTTGTTTAATGCCCATTTAAACAGTGGTGGTCCAACGAATTGATTTAATACGATAACCGCAATAACAATTGTGGCGAATTCCGTTCCCCAACCTACGTATTCCCGTGATATTTCGATGGCGAGACCCAGTCCAACACCGGCTTGAGTCACATACGACATCCATCCCAATTTACGGTGAAGTTTATTGTCTCGTGCGATCGTGGAACCAATATACGTTCCAATCATCATGGTGACAAGTCTGACAAAAAACAAGAGCAATGCAATACCCCAGACTTTTACCAGAACATCGAGTGACATCATTGCGCCTGTCAGGGTAAAAAATGTGACGTAGATGAAGGGACTGTTTCGGTGAAGGATAAATTGAAATTCGGGTCTGTACTTCGAATAATTCGTGACCAAAAAACTGGCCACAATACAAATCAACAGAGGTTCAAAATACAGCTCAACACCAATGAAGTCCTGACTGTAAGTTCTTATTAAGTGAGCAAAATAAAACACGGAATAACCCACCAGGAGAAGCAATACGGTTTTGACCGGTACTTTGCTCGTGTATCGAAGCATCAATGAAATAGATTTACCTAAGACATAACCTCCTGCGAATGACATGGCAAGTTCAAATACCAGCAACAGGATTGATTTGATATTAAAGTCATGATCAAGAATCAAGGAGTTCGAAATGGAAAAACAGATGGTAAATAATATAATGACAAGCACATCTTTTACTACGGTAACCCCGATTGCAGTTGTTGTAAAAGGCCCCTTTGCCCTCATTTCGTTTATAACCGCGATGGCCGAAGAAGGGGAGCGCGCCACAAATATGGTTCCCATCAATATTGAAACAGCGACCTTGCCCGCATTATTCATGGCTTTCATAAATGGAATGTAATCAGCCAGAAAAAAGACAATCGTCGAACTCAGGCCAAACGTAATCACCAATTGTCCTAAAGTATTCCAGACAATGCTTTTAAAACGGCTTCGAATCTCCCTGAGATACAATTCGGTTCCTGCGGCGAAAGCTATAAAGGCAAGGGAAAGGTCATTGACAAAATTGAGATTTGCCACCGCTTCGGCTTTTAGCAAACCAAGTGCCTGTGGTCCGCATACAATACCGGTGAGCAGAAAACCGGTGATAAGCGGAAGCTTTATTTTTTGCAGGTATTTTGCAAAATAGTCAGAGGCAAATAAGATCCAGATGAATCCTATGATATAAATGATGACTTCTTTGTAATGCGCGATATTTTGAAAAAAGTTCCCTGCGTTCATTTACCCTGACCTGCCTAGTTGGATTTGTAATTATGCGTTAAGATAAAAAAAAGAGGGGACTTGTATTTGAGGTATATCCTATTCTCTGGTAGATTTTACCTAAAATATGGTTTTCTGCGAATAACTTTTTCAGGGTCATTTAATTACATATTTCTAGCTGAATAGTAAAAATACGGTGGGGGGTTTGTGGAATCCCGGATGAATCTCCATTCAGGCTGTTGCCATTTTTTTTTATTCCAACCTTCTACTATGATCGCGGTCATAGTTTTAAGAAATCAATAGGCATAAGTTAGCAAGGAATTTTAGCCAATATCTTGACTGTATTCAATATGCGATTCAAATCAACAGATAGTCAGAACGCAAAAAGGTTGAGAAAAGGCTTTGTGATTTAGAAAACAATGAACTCATTAGAAGATT
>DNDT01000129.1 GCA_003487525.1 Flavobacteriales bacterium | reverse complement strand
CAGCCGAAGTTCGGAAGTTATTTTCGCAAAAAAAGTGTTCGAGTCGCATTAGTAGTTTAGTAGATAAAAACTAAATCCAATTCGTGACTAAAATTCGAACTTAACATCTGAATCTCTTAAAAAATAATATTAGGCGGCATTGTCTCTTTTGAGATTTGAATCTCGAGAAAATTTGAAATCGTATGGGAGCACTCAGCCAAAACTGATATTAGAAATGGAAATAATTCTACTGACATCCATCATCTAAAATAAGTATTGTGAAAATATTCCTGAAATTGCGTTTCGTTTAAAATTATCTTAAAATAAAAACATTACTGGGGGAATATTGGTGAATGTTAGCCAAATCATTGATGCACAATTATTGTTATATTTATCAAAATTGAATAAATTGCATGGAGAAAAGAAGGTTTTAATATTTCCTTACGGGTTCGATGAATGTAGGAAGGTTTTGGTTATGGGAACGCAAGCCGATGTTAACTTCTGGAGCAATAGCGATCGTGGATAGTGATCCTGTATAAATCAAATCTTGAGTTATATTTGGGCTTATCGAGGAGAAAAATCATGTTAAATCTTATTAAACGAAAACCATTGGTAATTTATTTTATTCTTACCTATGTCATCTCATGGGCTTTTGAGATACCTCTGGCATTGTCAAAACAAGGGCTGGTAAAAGGAAATATTCCATTCGCCATCCACTACTTAGCATCTTTTGGTCCTCTCGTGTCAGCATTCATTGTGGTAAACCAACTGGATGGGAAAGAAGGTGTTGCGAGGTTGTTCAGCGGCTTGCGGAAGTGGCGTGTTGGTTTAGGTTATTTTCTATTCAGTATTTTCTCACCGGTCATTGTTTTCATCATCGGCTCCATCCTGACTCGCACAATACACGGTGAGTGGCCTGATTTCAGCCTGCTCGGAAAAGTGGAGTATCTGCCCTATCTTGGCGTGGTTGGGGCTACAATTCTTTGGCTTTTGACCTATGGATTGGGAGAAGAAGTAGGGTGGCGCGGCTTTGCTTTACCTCGTCTTCAGAAGAGCCGCAGTGCCCTTTCGGCTTCACTTATCCTGGGTGTATTTTGGGGGTTTTGGCATCTACCGGCATTTTTTTACAAACCTACCTATATGGCGATGGGACTACTCACGGGGGTTCCGTTGGTTCTAGTTTCAGTTTCAGCAGCTTCGATCATTTTCACTTGGCTTTACAACAGTACCGGGGGAAGTCTGCTGATGGTTGTATTCTTTCATGGACTCTTCGATCTCTTGTTGCTTTCAGAAGCATCAAATGGGATAACTGCCAACCTTTTGAACATTCTACCTATGATCTGGGCAGTATTGGTGGTGGTTCTCTACAAGCCAGCTAACCTTTCTACTAGAGGGAAGCAGATATATTGATGATATTGAATATTCAGAATAATGCTTAGATGGTCAGAAAAAAATGACTTCGCAAGCGTTGATAAATGTTGACATGTTTTTTTTGAAACCATTGGTTCTCGCAGACGAAATTTAAAAATAGGGGTCCCTATGTTTAACTGGCTCAAACAACACTCGGTTATTGGATATTTCATTCTGGCTTATTTAATTTCTTGGATGATATGGTCACCTATCGTTGCTTCGGAATTTGGATGGGTGAAATGGAACGTGCCATATGAGTTGTATTACTTTGGTTCGTTTGGCCCGATGATAGCGGCTTTGATTCTCACTGCATTGATTGACGGCAAACAAGGGGTATCCAATCTTTTCCGTCGTGTTGTCAAATGGCGAGTGGAATTTAAATACTACGTTTTTGCTGTTCTTGTACCGATAGGGCTCTTTGCCATAGCATACTTGGTCAATTGGCTAATTACAGGTACATGGTCCAACCTTCGCCAGTTAGGGCAAGCAGATTACCTGTCTAATCGAGGTCCGTTTGCGGTGTTGGTGATATGGTTGCTCACCTATGGTTTAGGCGAAGAGACAGGGTGGCGTGGTTTTGCCCTTCCTCGGTTACAGAAAAATCGGACAGCCGCTTCAGCAACACTAATTCTTTCCTTGCTGTGGGCAGGATGGCATTTTCCTGCCTTCTTTTTCCGCGATACTTATATCGAACTTGGTCTATTCGGATTTCCTATGTTTGTGATCATGATGATTTTCACAACGATGGTGTTCACCTGGCTTTATAATTCCACTAGAGGGAGCATTTTTATCGTAATCGTCTTTCATGCAATATTTAATTGGTTATCGGTCTCGGAAGCGGGAGGACAATTTGTGCAAATAATCATGAGTGTTCCGATAGTTTTTTGGTCGATCTACGTTGCCAGGCGATATGGGCAAGAGAATGTTGCACCAATCGAGAGACAGGTTGCATAAGGAGGCTACTTTGTGGTTCAATCCGATGATGATAATGCTGTTGAAATCCCCTTTGCATAGAATAATCAGCAATGGGATACTACTAATCACCTTCACAGGACGTAAAAGTGGTAAGTCTTTCTCGACGCCTACGAATTACCTTCGTGATGGAAACGTGCTTTGGATACTAAGTTGGCGTGACAGAAAGTGGTGGAGGAATCTTCGTGGCGGTACAACTGTGAACGTTTTGCTCGCAGGGAAAAGCCTGGAAGGACGAGGACTTGTCATCGAAGAG
>DNDT01000473.1 GCA_003487525.1 Flavobacteriales bacterium | reverse complement strand
AGAAATTGTCGGAAAAAAAGGATACACAACTGTGGGGCATTTCGATGGACGTCCCGGTCATCATCGTCGACAGGGAGCATCAGGTGCTTTACCTGGACCGGCCGTCGGGTGATCCCAACGAGGCGAAGTACGAAAACGTTTTCATCCTTCCTCTCGATACTACTTCTGAATTGATCGAACCCGTTTCAACATGGCACGGTCAGAAATGTGTGGTGATGGACCTGTCGCGCTCTTCGGGCAGGAAGGAACTCATGGCCTTCATCGCGCACGAGTCCTTCCACTGTGTCCAGGACCAGCTGGGCATCGAAGCATCCAATCCATCCCTGCCGCATCTCAGCACCATTCAAGGCAGGACCCTCATGCAGGTGGAACTCATGGAACTTTTAAAGGCCATGGAACAGGAAAACCTTGAGCTGAAAACCAATCACATTAAAAATGCCCTGTGTCTGAGAACCATCCGGTACAGAAACTTCAAGGACGCACGGCCGGTGGAAGGTAAAACGGAGATGAACGAGGGCCTGGCCCAGTACACCGGACTTACCCGGGCAGGTTATTCGGGAGAAGCCTTGCTAAACGAATACCGAATTGCGATCCGGAATTTTCAGCACATCCAGAACGAAGCGGGCTACCCCTACTACTCGGGATCGCTGTACGCATTTTTGAATGATCAATCGGGTAAACATTGGAAAAAACACCTGCCCAAAACCTACCTCCATGAAATAACGGCTTCGGTTTACGGCATCGACGCGGAGAAGACTGCCGAGCACGTGGTGGATGAGCTTCTTTTGAAGGACGAATACAAGGACATCTCTTCTTTGTTCATGGCAAACTCGGTGGAAGAACTGACGGCGCTTTTTTCAACGAACATCCTAAAACTGCCCCTGAAAGAAATCCAGGTTCAGTTTCGGTCCAATCTAGTGGTTTCCATCCCGGACAAGGGAACCGTGTACAACAATATTGTTGTAACAGGTGACTGGGGAAGGCTCAATGTTACCCGGGAAGGCAGGGTATTAATTTCAAAAGATGCCATTGTATTAAATGCTGACTCAATGAAAGCTGGAGACAAGCACGTGAAGGGTGAGAATTGGATTTTAGAAATGAATGACGACTGGGAGATTAGTGTGAATGAGGACGGTCAGTATTTAGAAAAACATAACTGATGATCTCATATTTTTCGTCTTCGATCCTTTTTCTCCGCAAGGACTTTCTTTTCCTTCAGCCTTTTTTCCATGGCACTTTTTGAAGGGCGGGTTTTCTTTCTCTTCTTTGGGATGGTCAGCGCTTTTGCGAGGAGTTTATCGAAACGTTCAAGGACTTTTTTCTTGTTGTCCAACTGACTTCTGGTTGCCTGGGATGACATGACAAGCACGCCTCCGGCAGAAATTCTGGTCGACAGTTGTGCCAGGATTCGATTTCGCTGACTTTCGCTTAACAACTCCGAATTCTTTACATCAAACCGTAAGGTGACTTTTGAATCGACCTTGTTCACATGTTGCCCGCCCGGTCCCGAACTGCGGGAAGTGGTAAAGGTAATTTCGGATAGAAGGTCACCGGCGCTCAGCATGAGGCCAAATTACGATTCAAAACCTTTTCCTTCAAAAAACAGGATTTTGGATTCAGAAATCCACTTTTTCCGGAACAACCGATGCGAGATCAAACGCTCATTGGTACTTCCATCAACAATAGCCGGCTGTTTTTGCCAATGATCATCTTTGCCGTGTTGGCATTCCATATCCCCATACCGTCTCTTTTCTCCAACTCCTGATCGCCGATTTTGGCTGCGCCTTCGATCATGAACACATACAATCCATTTCCTTCTTTTTTAAATCTGTATTCAATTTCTTTTTCCTCCGTGAATTCACCCAGGTGAAACCAGGCATCCTGATGAATCCAAACTCCCTGGTCTTCTTTATTGGGTGAAAGAATTTGATAGAATTCATTTTTTCGCTGTATTTCTTGCAGTGAGATTTGATCATATCTTGGACTTACATCTCGTTTATTCGGAAAGATCCATATTTGAAAAAACTTCGATTTACGATCCTTATTTTTATTGAATTCACTGTGTAAAACACCTGTACCTGCGCTCATCACCTGCACCTCTCCTTGTTTGATAATCGCCGTATTTCCCATGCTATCCTTGTGTTCAAGAGCCCCCTCGGTCGGAATGGATATTATTTCCATGTTGTCGTGAGGATGCGTGCCAAATCCGGTTCCTTCATCAATTACATCGTCATTTAATACACGAAGAACGCCGAAGTTCATTCGTTCGGGGTTATAGTAGTTGGCAAAACTAAATGTATGATTGGTATCGAGCCAGCCATGATTGGCGTGACCTCTTGTTGAAGCTTTGTGCAGAACAGTGTTCATGGTTTTGATTTCCTGGTTTGGTAAATGGTTGAAACCTACATCTTTCATAAAATGATCATAGTTTGACTCCTTAAGCGTGACTTTTCCTTTGCTGAACAATGTGGGTGCTGAAACCGATACGGCACCGGTAAGCAGTGTTTTCTTTAAAAAATCTCCTCTTTTCATGTTGATCTCAGGTTAAATTTTATTCAAATGTCGATTTGTTTACCGACTCATGCATTAATCTAGATTAAGAAATGAATTGACTTAAGATTTGGACATATTCGCACGTATCTTACTTAGCGCTTCCGGTGTAACTCCCAGGTAAGACGCTATCATTTTTTGCGGAATACGCTGAATAAGATCCGGATACTTGGTTAAGAAGGCCTCATAGCGTTCTTGAGCTGACGCACTCAAGAGCATAATGACTCTCTGTTGCAAAACGGCTATTCGGCGCAACATCCGGTCCGATTCACTTGTCATCAATTCAGGAAACCTATCTTTTAGTTTCCATATTCGCTCATCATCAATAACTTCCAATGTTGAATCTTCCAGGGCATCGACAAACATTATTGCCGGCTGATTCCCTGTAAGTGAAACCAGGTCACTCACAACCCACCCCTCCGGCGCAAACATATAAATATGTTCTCTCCCTTTCGAGTCGATAATATAACTTCGAAGTAAGCCATTTCGCACATAAAATTTTTTATGCTTTAAATCGCCTTTTGAGATTATGATCTCGCCTTTTTTAACCTCTTTGACTTGAATACAGGTTTGCAATTCCTGTTGAAGATCGGAAGATATTTCCTTAAGATTCAGAAAGTCGGTTAAGTATAAGTATGACACAATGTAAAGAAAAGCAAAATTTCATAGTTGCTTTTCAAAACATCTGCTGTCCGCTGCATCCACATACTGGCCGTAATTCGGAATCAACCGATACCCGTGTTTCTGATACAGTCCGATGGCTTCAGGCAACCTGATGCTGGTTTCCAGGATGCACTTATTGTAATTGAGCTCGAAGGCCCAGGTTTCCAGTTCTTTTAAAATTTCGGAAGCGAAACCTTTTCCCCTGTAAGCGGGATTGGTGAACATTCGT
>DNDT01000472.1 GCA_003487525.1 Flavobacteriales bacterium | reverse complement strand
AGAAATAGGTTGCGAATAAAGAAATGACTTCTGGTAGGTATTTTGAAGAAAGATTGACGTTTTTTTGTTCGCCCCTCGAGGTCGGGGACTGCAATAAAAAAATGAACATTTTATGTATAAAAATTAAAATTCGAAGCTAAAATGAGCGAATGAATTCGATATTTTAGAAAGTATCAGATCGAATTGTCCCCCAAATAATTCTATTTTTGAAATATATAAATATGCCAAAATTAAGAGGCAACCATTCTAACAAACTACCGTCTAAGAGTCGAATAACGCATGGAAGAGCTTGATAAAAGTGCGATAAAGAAAATTGTGAAGGGATGTATCAAGGGAGACCGGAACATGCAGAAAGTGCTGTATGAGCGATATTATTCGACGATGATGAGTGTTTGTTACAGATATGCAAAAGACAGAGATGAGGCCAAGGATTTGCTCCACGATGGCTTTATGAAGATTTTTAAAAATCTGCACAAATACAATTTTAGCGGATCGTTTGAAGGTTGGTTGAGAAGACTGATGATAAATGCATCCATTGACCATTATCGAAAGAACAAGAACATATTTAGCCTTTTTGATGCGAATACCGAGGTTGCCGCGTCGGAGTACGAAAGCAATGATGAGGATATCTATTCCAGCTTTAACACGCAAATGATACTTGAGGCAGTGCAGAATTTATCTCCGGCCTATCGAACAGTTTTTAATTTATATGCTGTCGAAGGGTATTCTCACAAAGAAATTGCAGAAAAACTGAACATCAATATCGGTACATCCAAGTCTAATTTTGCAAAGGCCAGAATGAACTTGAAAAAACAGCTTGAAAAGAAATTGAACGTGCAAAGATGAGTGAAGAAAGAGACATATTTAGTGAATCAATAAAAGAACATTTGAACAACGTGGAAGTTCCATACAATGAGTCTCATTGGAAAGAAATGGAACAAAGCCTTGATCAAATGAATCCATCTGATTTCGGCAAACCAAATTCAAAGGTTAAATATTATGCGGCTGCCGGAATTGGTGTGGCATTAATAGCAGGCTATTTCCTGATTAAACAGGAAAGTGCTACTGAAAAAACCCAAAATACAATCCCTGAAACTCAGGAAATCGTCGTAGAGTCTCCTGCAATGGAGACGGTAACCGAAGAGTCTGCACAACCCATATCGGAGCAATCCAATACCAATGCATCACAGGCTAAAATTGAGGCCAAAACAGTTCAGGTTGAAACTTCAGCAGAAAACGGTGTTGATGAAAAAGCCGATAAATACGCAACCTATTCCGAAGACAAAATCAAAAAAGAGGGTAAACAAATTGTGGAAAATCTGGTTCAGGCGCAGACAGATTTTAAAAATGCCCCGAATATCGACAACGCCGCATTAAAATCTGCAATAATTATTTCGAGCCAGGGACCTTTCTGTGTAGGTGATGAGATCTCATTTACTACGGAACCAAAACACGAAAATGTTACATACTCCTGGAATTTTGGTGACAAGGGCCTGACCTCCAGGAAGGAAAGCCCGACTCATGTATTTAAGCATGCAGGAACCTTTGACATTACTGTCTTTGTTTCAAAAGGAGAAAAGAATGATTTTAAAGCTCTTTCATCCATTACCATTGAAAAAGCACCTGAAGTGGATATGTCATGGTCAAATGAAGAAATAACACTGAATGATCCTTATTTAAAAGTATCGGCAACAAGCAATGAACAATGCGAATTTGCCTGGTTGTTCAATGAAAGGCTTCAGGCACGAGGCAAGGACGCATCGTTCGTGGTTCCTGCAAAACAGAGCTATCCAGTCAAAGTTGAAGCCACGTCTGCAAGAGGCTGTACATCGGAAATAACTAAATTTTACCATGCTTCCAAAGGAGTCGAAATTTATGTTGAAACCGAGTTCAAACCAAACAACGGATTGGGAGTGGAAGAATTTATCCCGCGGGAATTAACTGTTTCTGACGTGGACTTTACATTCATTATTCTGGATAAATCCGGCAATAAAGTATTCGAAAGCAAGGACAAGTACAAAGGTTGGAACGGAAGTTTGAACAATACGGGAAATATTTTACCTGCCGGTCCCTATCATTGGAAATTGACGTTTGTGGACGATCGTGGCACCACGCACAAACAAGAAGGAAAAATAAACCTGATCAACTAGTTTATTTCCATACAACCCGTACATGAGAACTTACGTCTAATTAAAAGACTTTGAAATCAGAAAACAAGGTCGACGAATGTTATATTTGCTAAAAACAAAAATGATTTTCAAAAGTCTCATAACAACGTTGTCGATTGTCCTCTTGTCCTATTACGGTGCAAATGGTCAAAGCAAGAATGTTGGTATCGGGACCCCTACCCCACATCCTTCGGCCATCGTACATCTTGACGATAAAACGAAGGGATTGAAAATTCCGTATACGGATACCAACGCAGTACTGGCATATGTAAATAGCTTTACCCCACCCATTCCCATTGCAAACGGATTGCTGATTTATCAAAAAGGAGCGGAAACGTTTTATTACTACGATTCTCCAAAAAACAAATGGATTCCACTTAGTGGCATAACAGGGCCGACAGGAATACGCGGAGTTACCGGACCAACGGGTGTGACAGGACCGACAGGTTTTGGATCAAAGATGCGTTTGGGCAATGGTTTTCCCGTATTTCAACCCGGAGATACCTGTGGATCCTATTACATAGACCTTCAGAACTCCTACCTCTATAGATACAAATGTCCTCTGGGTCCATGGCAATGGCGCGGCGGGCCTTATAAAAGCCGAATTAAACAAGGTGAAACCGTTCATCTTTCATCAAAAACCATCCAGTGGGGACGAGAAATTCTGGTAGGTGATCCATTGGAAATGGATACCATAAACGGATTGAGTTATAATGTCGTGGCTCCATTCGGTTATACGGCATACGCTTGGATCACGGCTTACGGTGCCGTCAGAAAAGTGAATGCAAATGACGACTACAACTACGCTCGCTTCGATATCTCATTTCCGGGTAAAGTACCGGCAAATCAAAATATGTGGCAGGTTGTTGCAATGGGACCCAATAGCTCAACACCGAACAACAACGACAATGTGAGCTGGTCGATTTCAATGGCAGCCAATCTGGGATCTTCTCAACTTGTCGAAATTAAAGGAGGACAGGAAATCAGGACGAAATCAGGTCTTGGAGATATTATTCTTTGTGATGGTCCTGGCAGCGATAATCAGGCGCATTTGGACATCATGGTGTTTTACGTAAGGAATTAACCGATTGAGAAAACTGATCATATATTGTTCTTTTATCGTTACCCTGATAGGTTGGGCAGCCGGACTCAGTGCTCAAAATAACGTGGGAATAAACAATCGTAAACCCGATTTATCTGCAATTTTAGACATTCAGGATTCAGTCAGAGGTCTGTTGCTTCCTAGAACAGATACGCAGTCAGTATGGAATTACGTGAACCCTTTACCCGGAAATCCCGGGATTGCAAACGGACTTGCCATCTTTGAAACCAACATGAATACCATTTACGTCTTTAACGGTGTAAAGCAAAAATGGGAACCCATCAGTTCCTTGAATGGTGCAAGGGGTGTTATAGGTCCAACAGGCCCCAGAGGACCGCTTGGACCGGTCGGCATCAGTACACAATGGAGGGACAGTTCTCTTCTCGATCCGGTAAAAGTGGATCCCATTACAAACAATATTCCGCCTTATTTTAAAAGGCTTGGAGATACCTGTGGTGACGTATACCATCAGACAGCGACCGGCTTAATCTGGACTTACAGCTGTGACTCAAACAAATGGGTAGGCCCCATTGCCCGGTGGAGAAACTTTGGACCAGGAAAAATTGTTGATATCAATCTTACCGGTTTTCGTGAACTGACAATGGCCCCGGATACATCTCAAAATAATTTATCCCTGCTGGGAAATCTCTCCTTTACCTTTACCGTGCCTCCGGACACCACTGCACACATATTTGTCACCTCACAGGGAACCGCATTAAAATCAAAACGAAATGACACTGCATTCAACAAACTTGTTTTTGATTTCTTTGTCATAGACGCAAATGGAGGGTCCTATTTTGGTAGTCAGAAGACAATAACGGTTGGCCCAAATTTCCTGGTTACATCGTCCAATTTTAGTCAGTTTGACCGTGCACCCTGGCACATTGCAATGGCAACGAGTTTTGAGGGCAACATAAGTCCGCCGAGGAATCCCTTGCCAAAAACAGCATTTAAGACATTTACCATCCAGACTCATGCGGGACAGTTTTTCAGGCCGGATAACCCGATAGGAAACAACGGAAAAGTTACCATTTCGGATGGAGGTGCATCCCTTAAAAATTCTTATCTTAGTTTCTCATACATGAACGTTTATATAATCTTTGAACGAAGCAACAATGCGCCTTATCCATATTAGACATATTGCACTGGTTTTTATCATGTGTTGCTATCAAACAATGATGGCTCAGGATAATGTCGGTATTGGCACATCAACTCCACATCCATCGGCACTGTTGGAAATAACGGATAGTTCAAGAGGGGGGCTCATTCCCA
>DNDT01000211.1 GCA_003487525.1 Flavobacteriales bacterium | reverse complement strand
CTGGCCAATCAACGCACAAGTACCTCACTAGCCCGAAACAGATTGCCATTGAGTCAAAACTTACTGGCTACCGCTATGGGAATTACCCTTGAGGAAGTGATTGCCATGGGTCCGGCACCTGGTTCTTTCCCCATGCTAGGTTCGTTGATTAATATAGACGAGAACTATGCGAACAGTTGGTATAGTGCAAGTTTGGAATACCGACACGACTATCAGGCGACCGTGAACGAGAAGGAGGCCAGTGTCATTGGATTGGATTATTCCAAGAAGGGAATGTTACCTCGACTCAATCTTTCGCTCGGAGCTGGCTATAATGGTATATATAAATCAGAGGCCCTTGATCAGTACTACAGACCATTTTTCACGAACATGGCAGGAATGAATTACAATGTGGGACTCACCTTTGATATTTCACCTCGATATGACTACGAAAAGGGACAAAGGGTTCGGGCAATGGCTTTGAATGACGCAGCAGAAGCCAACCTGGAAAATTTGCAGTTGCAGATAAAAAAAGAAATTCAAAAGGATTGTGATCAACTGAAATACTTTCTGGGTGCGGCTGAATCTGTAAATCAGGCGGTAGAGTTCAGCAACAAGGCCCTTGAAAATGAAAAAAAGAAACTTGAACTTGGAGTTTCGACCGCTTTTAACGTGGCCCTGATGCAAAACAGTTACCTGAATGCGCTTGAGCGGCAAAATGGTTTGTTGGAACAGTTGAATCAGGCCATATTGCAATTTAAACATCACACAGGGACCTTGGTTGAAGCTACCGGTAACAGCACCTTTACCGTTAATTCGAACCAATTGTTCACTTTGCCTGAAGCACCATAACCGATTGTCATGAGCAAAATATTCCGCAAAGAAGTCTTAGAAAAGTTAGAATCACCGGATCGACTGAACGAAATGGTGCAAATAACCTCGCCCAGAAGCTGGATGGCTTTGGTGGGAATAGCCGGTATTTTACTCTCTTTAATTGTCTGGGGATTTTTTGGAAGCATTCCCGATAACGTCACAGGAAAGGGAATTCTGATTCAACACGGGGGTGTTGTCGAAATAGCCTCACGTGGATCCGGTGCGGTCAAACAAATTGTGGCAAGAGAAGGGGATTTGATAAAGAAAGGCGATGTTGTAGCTTACCTGTTTTTGCCGGAGTTGGAAATGCAAATAGCCAATACGACAAAAAAACTGGCGGATATTCAGAAGTATTACGACGAGTTGCTTCATTTTGACATGACCGATCTTGCCATGAGAAAAGAGCTGACCAGGCAAAAAGAAGAATTGCAGCTTCAGATTATTGCTTCAAACGAACAGCTCATTGAGTTTTATAAGGAAAAAATAGAACAGGAAAGTGTATTGGTCGACGAGGGCCTGATAACAAAGGAGACTGTAATGCAGACCAAAGACAGTTATTATAAGTTGGAACAAAAAAATGAAGCTCTGAAAAGTGAATTGCAAACCATTGGAATCGATTTGTTTGAAACCAGGCAAAAAAGAGAGGCAGAAGAGAAAAACATACAGATGCAAATATTTGAATGGGAGCGAAAGCTGGATGAACTCAAGGCACTTCTCGAGTTAAGCGGCAGCATAAAGAGCCCTGTCAATGGCAAAGTAATCGAGCTGCTTGCAAATACCGGAAATCAAATTACCTCGGGCTCGCTTGTCATGAGGGTTGAACAAACCTCGGATGATGAAAATCTTGAAGCCATTGTGTATGTCGGTGGGACGGAGGGTAAGAGAATACAACCCGGAATGAAGGTTAAACTGGCTCCCTCAACCGTGGAGGTGGAAGAATACGGATTTATTTGGGGAACGGTGACTTATGTTTCGGAATATCCATCATCGCATCAGGGGATACTTCGGGTTCTTGGCAACGAGAGTCTGGCAAAAACATTCATGTCCGGTAATGGTCCCCCGATTGCGGTTCGACTGTCACTGGATACGGATTCGACCTCTTTTAGCGGGTATAAATGGACCTCCGGAGATGGTCCTCCGACCATGATACGTACCGGAACCATATGCAATGCGCGAATTGAAGTGGATGAATCAAGTCCGATGGAAATACTCTTTATTAAGGTGAATAAATTGAAGAACGTCGAACGATGGTAAACAGGTTGTTCAATCAAGGTACAAAGAGCAACCGAAAATATTGTCCGTCGGTGTTGCAAATGGAGGCTGTCGAATGCGGGGCAGCATCTCTGAGCATGATCTTGCGCCACTATGGAAAATACCTTCCACTCGACAAGTTACGAGCCGATTGTGACGTCAGCAGGGATGGAAGTACGGCCAGTAACATACTCAGAGCAGCCAGACTGAACGGCCTGGAGGCGAAAGGATTCAAGAAGGATATTCCATCGCTCTATCATACCCCGATGCCTGTTATCATTCACTGGAACTTCAATCACTTTTTGGTACTGGAAGGACTGGACGATAAGAAAGCCTATTTAAACGATCCGGCTGCGGGACACAGAACAGTCACCATTGATGAATTGAGTGGGTCGTTCACCGGTGTTGCTCTGACATTCGAACCTTCAGTCACCTTTGAAAAAGAAGGAAGGAAAAGTGATCTTCTTGGCAACCTGAAAGAGCGACTCATGCCACATAGTAAGGCGATGACCTTTATTCTTTCCGTGGGTTTTTTGCTGGTCATTCCCGGCATCCTTCTTCCGACTTTCACCAAAGTTTTTGTCGACGATATTTTGGTTAGCGGAACACGCGACTGGTTATGGCCACTGATAACTGGAATGGCTTTTACGGTCATTGTAAAAATCTGGCTTGAACATTTGAAATACAAGTATCTGCTTCGTACCCGTAGTAAAATTGATCTGGTCACGTCCTCAGGGTTTTTCTGGCACCTGCTGAGTTTACCGGTCAATTTTTTTGCACAACGACACGCAGGGGAAATGAGCAGCAGGGTAGGAGTAAATTCAAAAGTAGCAGGCCTGATTACCGGTCAGTTGGCCAATAACTTTATGGATATTGTCATTATCGTATTTTTTGCCTGCGTAATGTTTTTGTACGATGTACAGCTTACCATTATCGGGATTGTTCTGGCCGCCATTAACGTTTTAGCGCTTAAGTATTTCTCCAAAAAACGCAAAGAAGTTTATTTGCGGTATTCGATCGAATCGGGTCAACTTTCCGGAGTGTCCATGGCGGGCTTGCAGACCATCGAAACCATCAAGGCAACAGGTCGTGAAAATGATTTCTTTGTCCGGTGGGCCGGACATCATACAAAAATGCTAAATGCCCAGCAGAAACTGAGTGTACTCTCGGTTATGCTGGGGTCCATTCCGCGGTTTATTTCGGGATTAATAGGGGCCATTATATTGTGTTATGGTTCATGGAAGGTAATGGACGGACAGCTAACCATCGGTATGCTGGTTGCTTTTCAGAGCTTGATGTCAAGTTTTGTCCGACCCGTGGAAAACCTTGTAAATCTGGGTAGCCAAATGCAGGAAGCCGAAGGAGACATGTCCAGGCTCGATGACATCATGAATACAGAGCAGGACAAACAAGTGTCCAAAGCAAGGAAATTAAAGGAAACAGATTACTCGATATACGGGCAGAAACTGGAGGGATACGTCGAATTCAAAAATGTAAGCTTCGGGTATTCCCGCCTGGCCGAACCCCTGATCAAGGATTTTTCGCTTCAGATTAAACCCGGAGAACGAATTGCACTTGTAGGAGGGTCGGGTAGCGGAAAATCCACCCTGGCAAAATTGCTGGCAGGATTATACGAGCCTCAGAAGGGCAAGATTTTGCTTGACGGAGTGCCGCGAAACAAATGGGCCAGGCAAATCATCAATAACTCACTGGCCATGGTCGATCAGGACATCTTTCTTTTTGAAGGTTCAGGAAGGGAGGTGTTGACCCTTTGGGACAATACCATTCCCGACCAGCAAATAATAAGGGCAGCAAAGGATGCCTGCATTCACGACACCATTTCTGGTAAAAAAGATGGATATGATTTTCACTTTGATGAAGGTGGTAAAAACTTTAGCGGAGGACAGCGTCAGCTGGTCGAAATTGCCCGTGCACTTGTAGGTTATCCTAGCATTTTGATTCTTGATGAAGCGACGTCCGCTCTGGATCCACCAACCGAGAAGCTGGTTTACGACAACATTAAAAAAAGGCGTTGTTCGGTAATTGTTGTTGCCCACCGATTGAGCACCATCAGGGATTGTGATGAAATAATTGTTCTCGACAGGGGTCAGATAGTTGAGCGCGGTACCCATGCACAACTGATAAAATTGAAAGGGACTTATTATGAACTTATCAAAACCTAAGCGTTGCAGAAATTAATGGAAAATATATTTCTGAAAAAAGGGAAAAAGCTTGAGCTGGATGTCTCCAAGCCATTTTTGGCGAATGATTCCAATTTGGTGTGGTATATCGCCTCCGGAAGCGTTAACCTTAGTGGCACCAAGGTAGTGGGTGGTGAACCGGTAGGGAAAATTCAGGATTTCACAACCCTTAATAAAGGACAGGCCTTTTTTGGAATTCGCCTGAGGGATTATCAAAGTTTGTGCTTTTTAGCATCTCCACAGGAAGAAACGGTTTTGTATGTTCTGTCTTTGGAAGAGCTGAAGGCATGGGGAGAAGTAAATAGCGAGAATGCCAAATCCCTCGATGAATTTGTCAGGGATTGGGTTACCGTTTTGTACAAGGGTTTGGAACAGGAAGGAACCTATCCCGAAATTGATCACATCGCCCGTGTGGGATGGTCGGGAAACATCGAAAAGAATCACATTCTTTCCACAAAACACAGTGTAATCTGGTTCGAAGCGTCGAATCCAAATGCGCTTTTGTTCAATGATCTGATCGAATTGAGCCAAATTGATGCGGACTTCTTGCTGCCTATTTCACGATACGGATTTATTCGCGCAAGCGAAGATCTTCAGATAGCGGCTGAACAGGAAGAAGTGAGCGTGCATAAAGCGGAATTGTGGAAAGGCCTTTCGGTATTCAATGATTTGGTGATGGCTGTTCAGCTCGTGTTACTGAACCGCGAAGTCGACACTGAAAGAGAACGACTGATACGAAAACACAGAATAGAGGATGAAGAAATGGCATCAATGCTTGAGAAAGCGACAGCCATCCTGAGCCCTAGAAAAGTTGATCCGCTAATTTTTCACGGAAGTCAGACCAAAAATACCTTCTTCAATACCTGTTCGGTGGTTGCCTCGTATTTGAACATCACCCTTGTATTGCCGCCAAATCTTGACAAGACCTCCGATCCGCTTGATGAAATCAGCAGGTATTCAAGTGTTCGTTACAGGGAGATTGGACTTGAAGGAGCCTGGTATGAAAACGACGGAGGTCCATTCCTGGGATTTTTAAAGAAAGGTAGTGTCCCCATTGCGTTTCTGCCATATAAAAGCACCGGGTATATAGCGTTCAATACCGAAACACAGGAAAAAGTCAGGGTTTCAGAATCGAACAAAAGCGATTACAGAAACTTCGGATACATGCTTTACAAGCCTCTTCCGATCAACAATATTACCATCAAGGAAATTTTCAAATTCAGTATTTCAAGGGATAAAACGGACTATATCCGCATTTTGTTGATGGCCTTGTCCGTTACCTTGCTCGGTATGCTTGCTCCCGTGCTTACCGCCAAATTATTTGACAGCATTATCCCAAATGCGGCTAAAAATCAATTGGGATACGTTGCTTTTGGACTTGGTATGGCTGCAGTGGGAGCGTTCCTGTTCGATCTGACAAAAAGTGTTGCCCTCATGAGGGTGGAAAGCAAAATGGATCAGAAATTGCAAGCTGCGGTTTGGGATCGTTTGCTAAACCTGCCAACCACGTTTTTTCGAAAATTCACGGCCGGTGACTTGTCCATGCGTTCCCTGAGTATGGGGCGAATCAGGCAATTGTTGTCCGGAGCCGCTCTGTCTTCCATTCTGGCCTGTGTTTTTTCTACCCTCAACCTTTTGCTTCTCTTTTACTATAGTCCCTCACTGGCCTGGATTGCCATTTTTGTGGTCTTGTTGCAGGTTGGGGTGAATATTATTGTGGGTCGCATTCAGGTTTCCAAACAAAAGGAACTTCTTGCTTTTTCAGGAAAAACGGCGG
>DNDT01000300.1 GCA_003487525.1 Flavobacteriales bacterium | reverse complement strand
GGTCATAGTAAATGGTCAACGATCAAACGTAAAAAAGGTGCCATTGACGCTAAACGCGGCAAAATTTTCACAAAGATTATTAAGGAAATCTCTATTGCCGTAAAGGAAGGCGGCAGTTCAGATCCGGAGTCCAATCCGAGACTGAGGCTGGCCATTTCGAATGCCAAGGGAGCCAATATGCCCAAGGATAATGTGGAAAGGGCCATTAAAAAAGCGAGCGACAAAGATGGGGCAAAATATGAGCACGTCACTTACGAAGGCTACGGGCCAAGCGGAATTGCCTTTTTTATTGAAGCTTCCACAGACAACATTAACAGGACGGTTTCAAATGTTCGGGCCATTTTTACCAAATTCAACGGAAGCCTTGGCACAAACGGTTCCCTTGAATTTATGTTCGACAGAAAAGGGGTATTTACCATACCAATGGAAAATATTTCGATGGATAATGAAGAATTTGAGATGGAACTCATCGATGGTGGTGCGGAAGATGTTGAAAAAGAAAGCGATTTTATTATCGTATACACGTCTTTCGAGGATTTTGGCGCAATGCAGAAGAAACTTGAGGAACTGGGAATCGAGGCTGAAAGTGCCGACCTTCAGCGCATCCCAAAAACAACATCGACACTGGACATCCACGCTTCCAAAACCATCATGAATATGGTTGAAAAATTTGAGGAAGATGACGATGTCAACAACGTCTTTCACAACCTCGAAATGACGGATGAACTACTCGAGCAGCTAGATTAAACCTCAGCCTCTGTATATTTCACTGTCGTCCTCCAGGTAAATGTTCAGGTAACTTTTGTATCGGGAGGCGGCAATCTTTTTCTCTTCCAGTGCTTTTTTAATGGCGCAATGCGGTTCGTCGATGTGAACGCAATTATTGAACTTGCAATCCGGCAAAAGAGCTCTCATTTCCAGAAAATAGTGAGACAGTTCTTCCCGTTTTATTCCCAGAACGCCAATCCCTTTTATCCCCGGTGTATCAATCACGTATCCCGAATCCTTTAGTTTGTGCATCTCGGCATACGTAGTGGTATGTACTCCGGCCCTGTGTTGAGATGAAACGTTTTGAGTGGCAAGTTTTAATCCAGGATCGAGTTTGTTAATCAGTGTGGATTTTCCCACACCCGAATAACCGGTCATCAGGCTGGTTTTTCCTTTCATTAAATCATGCAGGTCATTTAGATCATTATCCTGTAGAGCCGAAACGGTCAGGCACCGATATCCTATTTTTTCATAGGTACTTACCAAGTCGTTCATCTCATCCAACATTGATTTTTCGTAAATGTCCCTTTTATTGAAAACTATGACTGCCGGAATATGATACGCCTCTGCCGTAACGAGAAAGCGATCGATAAATTCGGGATAGGTCTTGGGCTCGGCCAGGGTAGCTATCATTAGTGCCTGATCGACATTGGATGCCAATATATGGGCCTGCTTTGAAAGGTTGACTGATTTTCGGACAATGTAATTTTTACGGGGAAGTATCTTATCTATAGTACCCTCTCCGGTAGTGGTTTTTGTAAATTCAACCAAGTCACCGACAGCTGCCGGATTTGTGAATTTGTAATTTTTTAAGCGAATATTTCCTTTCAGACGACAGGTATATTCTTCTCCTTTTTCGTCTCTAATCCAATAAAAACTGCCTGTTGTTTTAAAAACCCGTCCGTTCAAAATCTTGTTTTCAGCTCTGATGCCAAGTGTTCTGCAATTATACGATATGTCTTTTCGTTAGGATGGTTATCCTCCGGAAAGGTATAATCACCGTTCCAAAATTCAGGAATTAATTCGCTATAATCGAGATATTGTATCTTGTATTCAGCCAAATATGGAATGATTTTATTTCCGAAACCGGGCAGGATTAACACAAGGAACTTATCACTTCCGAACTGCCGATCATATTCCACCTGCATCTCATGGATCATTCCGGCCGTTAATTTATAATCCTTCTCTCTCAATGTTGAAGGGTAATTAAAATTGATTAATCGGTCAATGTAGCTGTAATTCAAAAATTTGAAGAAGAAATTAAGCATAGGCCGACCCGTTTCAAAACTCCCGCGACGCACAAGATTTTCACCGTCCAATTCATAGTAAGGGGAACTACTGTTCCAAAAAAATGTCTGAAAATCACTTATCGAGCGATTAATGTGATGATCAAAATAGGGGTAAATCATGATTCCATCCCGCTCTCTGACCTGCGATCTCAGGTTCAGATTCTGCAACATGGCCAGATAGTGATTAGTACCACTTGAACTTATTCCGTAATTGTAAGACTTATATTCGGGATCCAACTTTTCAAAGAGGGCGGGCAGCGTTTCGGTTTCTTTGACATGCATTCCAAGGGTGACGCTGCACCCCATAAACAGCGCATATTTTTCTCGATGCAATGGCTCGAAATCATCGTGAATTCTTCTCCCGGCCTCGTCAAATACATAACGCACATCCGGTTTACGTACGCCATTTAATTCGATCGTTGAATAAACCGTATCGAGCGTTCGGTTCATAAATCCAAATTGCTCATCCGGAATGGTCGGGCTCTTGCTCGTCGACCAATGAAATGTTCTCTGTGGATGTGCAATTGAATTGGTGTCCGGCAATTCTGATTTAACATCCGCACTTCCACCATTTGACTCAAGTTGATAGTAGATTGCCAGAATGATGTGCACAACAATGAGTATTATTAAAAAAGACATCGTCACACGAATTCCCGTTCCCAGATATGGGACTTTTTTGACGAGAATGGCCACGAAAAGAACTATTGAAATAAGGAGAAGACTTACACTCAGATCTACTGAAAATTCCCTGTAGGATTCCTGCAACAATCCTTCCACTCCAAGGTTAATTCTGAGAAAATTGAAAAAAAAGACGAAAAATCCAAGTGCAAACAACAATCGATGCTTCTTGACAAATAGAAGCGTGTTTGTCGCGATGTCCTGTTTCACAGATCCCATTTAATTGTACCCGATTATTAAAGCTAAAGTAGCGTATTTGAGTAGATTTGTGCCCTGACGAATTTTTGAAGAATGTCGATAAAGGTTCAAAATGTAACTAAAAAATACGGTCATCAAAAGGCTCTGGACAACGTGTCTTTTGTGGTCAATCCGGGCGAAATTATCGGTTTTCTGGGTCCGAACGGAGCTGGCAAGTCCACAATGATGAAAATCATTTGTGCGTATGTCCCGCAAAACGAAGGTGAAGTTGAAGTATGCGGAATGAATGTGTCTGAAAACGAGTTGCAGGTTAAATCCAGGCTGGGTTATTTGCCTGAAAACAATCCGTTGTATCTGGATATGTTTGTTAAGGAATACCTGTCTTTTGTAGCCGGCATTTACAAACTTGAAAACACGGAACAGCGCGTTGCCGGGGTGATTGAGAAAGTAGGCCTTGTAAAAGAGCAGAACAAACGTATCGGAGAACTTTCAAAGGGATACCGGCAGCGGGTCGGACTTGCGCAGTCTTTTATCCATAATCCGGAAGTTCTGATCCTGGATGAACCAACCACGGGTTTGGACCCGAATCAGATCATCGAAATCAGAAACCTGATCAAGGAAATCGGAAAAGACAAAACCGTATTGCTTTCAACGCATATTATGCAGGAGGTGGAAGCAATCTGCGACCGTGCCATCATTATTAATGAGGGAATCATTGTCGCGGACAAGAAAGTAAGCGCACTCAAGAACATGCAAACGGGGGTTAAAAAACTGATGGTCACTTTCAAAAACCCTGTTGAGGAAAGCGAAATCAAGAAAATTTTTAAAGGAGAATCCCTGATTAAAATTTCCGATATACAATATGAAATAACAGCCGAAGATCAGGCCAAGGCTAAAAATGCGATCATGCAATATGCCCTGGACGGCGGTCATGAAATTCAACAATTTACAGAAGCCGGAAGCAGTCTTGAAGATGTATTTAGACAGCTTACCATCGGAAAGGAATAATTCGGGGTTTTAATACGCCCGTTCTTCCATATCATTTGACTATTTTAGCACGCTCAAAACAACAATATGTCATATTTATTTACTTCAGAGTCCGTATCGGAGGGTCATCCAGACAAGGTAGCGGACCAGATTTCGGATGCGATCCTGGACCATTTTCTCGCTCAGGATTCCAATGCAAAAGTTGCATGTGAGACATTGGTAACCACGGGACTTACCGTGATAAGTGGTGAGGTTAAATCAACCGCTTACGTTGACGTGCAAAAAGTAGCTCGTGACGTGATTAACAGAATTGGTTATACAAAGGCAGAATATAAATTCGATGGCGAGGCTTGTGGGGTTTTGTCCGCAATCCATGAGCAATCGGATGACATTAACAGAGGAGTTGAAGCGGAACGAACCACCGAAGAAGAACAAGGTGCGGGTGATCAGGGAATGATGTTCGGATACGCGACCAACGAAACCGAAAATTTTATGCCTTTGGCCCTCGATCTGTCCCATAAGATTTTAATTACCCTGGCAGAGATAAGAAAGGCCAACGCGGAAATGACCTACCTCCGTCCGGATTCGAAAGCACAGGTGACCATCCTTTACGATGACGACAATACACCAATCAAAATAAAAGACATCGTGGTTTCTACCCAACACGATGAATTCGATACGGATGATGAGCGAATGCTTGAAAAAATCAAATCGGATGTCAAGGGTATATTAATTCCAAAAGTGATTGCTCAACTGCCACCCTCCATTCAGGCGTTATTTACCAACGAAATAAAATACCATATAAATCCGACCGGAAAGTTTGTAATTGGCGGCCCTCATGGTGATACCGGACTTACAGGTAGAAAAATTATTGTTGACACCTACGGTGGAAAAGGTGCACACGGAGGTGGAGCCTTTAGCGGTAAAGATCCTTCGAAGGTAGATCGTTCAGCAGCCTATGCAATGAGGCATATTGCAAAAAACATGATTGCGGCCGGTGTGGCTGATCAGATTCTTGTTCAGGTTTCCTATGCCATTGGCGT
>DNDT01000498.1 GCA_003487525.1 Flavobacteriales bacterium | reverse complement strand
GATTTGACCTCGCTCAATTTACCGGTAAGGGTATTTTTTAAATAGATGATGCCTTCCTCCAGGTTGGCGTCAATGCATTGCTCGTTATAGGATATTTCGGCGTTCCCTTCTTTTTCGGCAATGTCCATCATCTTTGCGTTGATTCCACCGCGCGAAACACTGTAAATTGCCTGGCCCTCTTTGGCGTAAGGCTGGAAAGTAAGGTTTCCTCTCAGGTCGTGCATCATCCTTCCATACATCGGAATGGCAATTTCCTCGATTTCCGTGTCGATACCTACTGTATGAAAAGCTTTCCAACCCCTGGCCGAAAGAGCTAGATTTATCGATTTGCCGGCCGAGATATCCGCTTTTCGCAAATCATCCCTGACTTCAAAAATCCGGACTTTGTATCCCGCTTTGGAAAGGAAGACCGCCCATAAGGATCCCACCAGTCCCGCACCAACAATTGTCGCTGTTTTCAATCTGCTTACGTATTAATTATAAGGTTCCCCTTCGTTCCTGTTCCGCTTCGATCGATTCGAACAAAGCCTTGAAATTCCCTTTCCCGAAACTCATGGCGCCTTTGCGCTGAATAATTTCAAAGAATAGTGTCGGCCTGTCTTCGACCGGTTTGGTAAAAATCTGCAAGAGGTATCCTTCGTCGTCGCGGTCAACCATGATACCAAGTTTTTTCAGGGCATTCATGTCTTCATCTATCTCACCCACGCGATCTCCGACCGTGTCGTAGTAACTTCCGGGGACATACAGAAAATCAACCCCTCGTTTTTTCATTTCGCCGACGGTGTGAATGATGTCGTCCGTTGCAACGGCAATATGCTGACAGCCAGGTCCTCCGTAAAAATCAAGATATTCCTCAATCTGGGATTTTTTCAAGCCTTCCGCAGGTTCATTGATGGGAAATTTAATCCGGCCATTTCCATTGGTCATAACCTTACTCATCAGAGCGGTGAACTGGGTAGAAATGTCCTTGTCGTCAAAGGTGATGAGGTTGGCAAATCCCATGGTGCGATTGTAAAAATCTGCCCAGGTATTCATTTCTCCCCATCCGACATTGGCAACCATATGGTCTATATACTTTAAACCAACGGGTGCGGGACTGTAGTCAGATTTCCACTCGACAAAACCGGGGCGAAATACCCCTTTGTACTCTTTTCGCTCCACAAAGATGTGGACCGTATCTCCATACGCATGAATTCCGGAACGCACCACCTTTCCGTGCTCGTCTTCCTCAACGGTTGGTTCCATGAACGCTTTGGCTCCCCTTTTGGTGGTTTCCTCAAATGCCGATCTTGCGTCGTCTACCCAAAGCGCGATCACCTTAACCCCGTCTCCGTGTTTTTTGATGTGCTCGGATATCTCCGAATCATCGCCTAAAGGCGTGGTCNNTGGTCAGTACCAACCTGATTTTATCCTGAACCAGCACGTATGAACACCTGTCCTTCACGCCTGTTTCCAGTCCTGCATAGGCCAGCGGCTGAAACCCGAGAGCTGTTCTGTAAAAGTGCGACGCCTGCTTTGCATTACCGACGTAGAGCTCCACGTAGTCCGTTCCATTTAACGGGAGGAAATCTTCGGCATCTTTGAATATTTTTTCTCCGGAATAGTTGTAATTCGCTATGTTTTTTAAATCACTCATGTCGATAATTTTTAATGTTGCCAGGATTTGTAATAATCGGGAAGTTCAATTTTAATCGCTTCTTCGGTAATCATCCATGGTCTGAATGGATCGATCATAACAGCCAGTTCTTCGGTTTCTTTCTTGCCGATGCTTCGTTCGACTGCCCCCGGATGCGGGCCGTGCGGCATGCCTCCCGGATGCAGTGTTAACTGACCTTTTTCAATGTTGTTTCTGCTCATAAAATCACCGTCGACGTAATACAGCAATTCCTCACTATCGATGTTGCTGTGATGGTAAGGTGCCGGAATTGCCTCTGGATGATAGTCGTACAATCGCGGCACGAATGAACAAATTACAAAATTATTCCCCTCGAAGGTCTGATGTATTGGAGGCGGCATGTGGATCCGGCCGGTCAACGGCTCAAAATCAAATATCGAAAAGGCATAGGGATAATTGTACCCGTCCCATCCAACCACGTCAAAAGGATGTCTTGAATACGTGTAAGGATACATCATGCCTTGTTTCTTTATCAGAATTTTGAATTCCCCTTTTTCATCGATGGTCTCAAGATTTTGAGGCAATCTCAAGTCGCGCTCACAAAAAGGTGAGTGCTCAAGTAATTGGCCAAAATCATTTCTGTATTTCTTTGGTGTGAGGATCGGACTGAACGATTCCACGTACAAAAGACGATTGTCTTTGCCGTCAAAATCAATCTGATATACGGTTCCCCGTGGAATTACCAGGTAGTCTCCGTACTGAAAGTCAATCTGACCATACATGCTCTTTAATGTACCGCTGCCGACATGTACAAAAATCAGTTCGTCCGCATCCGCGTTCTTATAAAAATAATCCTTCGAAAATTCCCTGGGGGCAGCCAATCCGACATGTAAATCATTGTTGACAAGCAAGGTCTTTCTGCTTTTCAGGTAATCATCCTCGGGCTTGATGTCAAAGCCGTTGAAACTCATGGCTTTCAGGTTCTTTTCAACGGCAATCGTCGGTGCCACACTGTAAGGCATTTCTGCAGAGGCAACAATGGTTGGCGGATAAAGATGGTAAACCAAAGAAGACATCCCGACAAAACCAACGGTCCCAAATAACTCCTCGGCATACAATTCACCATTTTTTTGACGGAACACGGTATGACGCTTCTTTGGGATTTCACCCAATTTATGATAAATAGGCATAGTTCAGTTTTAACTTAAATTACGTAACAATTAGGGAGGTCTCAAATTTAGCAACATATATTAATCCCCTATTAACAAAAATCATTTTTTCGCGTCATTTGACTCAACTTCCTTAATTTCGCCCAAAATCTAACCTGATATGGAATTAATGGCCCCCGCCGGTTCTTTTGAAGCCTTGCAGGCCGCTATACAAAGTGGCGCTGACTCGGTTTATTTTGGCGTGGAGCAGCTTAACATGAGGGCAAAGTCATCCATCAATTTTACCCTGAATGATTTACCGGAGATTGCCAGACGTTGCAACGAGGCAAATGTGAGGACCTATCTCACCATGAACACCATCGTATACGATCACGATCTCTCCATTATAAAAACCCTGACAAATAAGGCCAAAGAAGCAGGAATTACCGCCATCATCGCCTCTGATCAGGCGGTAATAAATTACGGCAAAACGGCCGGAGTTGAAATCCATATTTCGACCCAGGTCAATGTCACAAATCTCGAAACCGTAAAGTTCTACGCCAATTTCTCGGATGTAATGGTGTTGTCAAGGGAACTTACCCTAAGACAGGTTAAAAAAATAGTGGATGGGATTAAAAAAGAAAACATCACCGGTCCTTCGGGAAGGCTGGTTCAGGTTGAAATATTTGGACATGGCGCCCTGTGTATGGCGGTATCGGGAAAGTGTTACCTGAGTTTACATACGCATAATTCATCGGCCAACAGGGGAGCATGCATACAGAATTGCCGACGGACATACACGGTCATTGACAAAGAAGAAGGGTATGAGCTTGACATCGACAATGAATACATCATGTCGCCGAAGGATTTGTGCACCATCGATTTTCTTGACCAGGTCATGGCGACCGGAATATCGGTGTTAAAAATTGAAGGACGAGGAAGGGCTCCCGAATATGTGTATACCACCGTTCAGGTGTACCGGGAAGCGATTGATTCTGTGCTGGATGGCACCTATTCGGAAAAAAAGGTTGCCGATTGGATGGCACGCCTGGATAAAGTCTATAACAGAGGGTTCTGGAGCGGCTACTACCTTGGACAAAAGATTGGCGAGTGGTCAAAGAAGCACGGTTCTCAAGCCACGGAGAAAAAAGTATACCTGGCAAAAGGCATGCATTATTTTCCCCAACCGAAAGTCGGACAGTTCAGAATGGAAGCCTTAAAGCTATCGGTTGGAGATCAGATTTTGATTACAGGACCAACAACCGGTGTGGTCTATACGGAGGTGAAGGAATTAATGGTGAACGATAAAAAGGTCAGTCAGGCATCTAAAGGCGATGATTTCACCATGCCCATCGATCAAATAATCAGGCCTTCGGATAAACTCTATAAAATAGTCGCCTCCTGATATGGTAGTCATAACCCATCAACGGGAAAAATGCATCGGATGTTATTACTGTGTTGAACTGTCACACGGACGATGGCGCATGTCTAAAAAAGATGGTAAAAGCACCTTGATCGGGGCCGAAGAAAACCGCGGTTTTCATACGGTAAGGGTGAGTGACGACGAATATGAAGTGAACATGCGGGCAGCTCAGTCATGCCCGGTCAAAATCATCAACGTTAAAAAGGTCTGATTACTTCTTCCTGAAGTTTTTACAGTAATTGTCGAGATAGGTTTGCGCCTCTACCGGCGCATAGGCCATGGCACTGTCCCAGTCAATGCACGCAAAGGCCGAATCCTGTATGTTTATTTGACACACGCCCCTGTTTATAAAGGCATGCCCCTTATTAATGTTACGGCCTACCTCGATGGCACGCGTAAACTTGCCCATTGCATCGTAATTCGACTTGTTCTTTAAGAGAATGTACCCGGCATAATAGGACGCCTCGGCCGACAAACCGGGATCCAGGCTTTCGGCGATTTCAAACAGATCAAGCGCATGCTCGGTATCTCCCTTTGAATACTGCAGCAATCCATCCGCCAGGAATGTTGCGTAGTACTTGGGCTGCATGCTTTTCGATTCGACGATGTCCCTTTCCGCTTTTTCCGACTCGCCGATGTGCGTGTATAGCCTGGATCGTTCTGCCAGCACGATAAAACGAACGGAATCAATGTCCACAATTTTATTGTATAACGCCAGGGCTTCATTGAACATGCTTTGCTCGCGGTATACATCGGCAAGCAGGAGCCTCCCCGGGACGTTTCCCGAATCTCTCTTGATTACCTCTTCCAGAATAGGTTGGGCAATCTCAAAGTTTACTCTTTCACGAAAATGCCGGGCAACGTGAATCATATCGTTCACGTTCACCGGTTTTTCTGGATTGTCTTTGATCCATTGCAATGCTTTTGTATAGGCTCGTTTTTCGACCAAAGAGCTGAGTTCATTATCTGAATTACCGCAGGAAAGCAGTAGAATTGAACAACAGAACAGAAATGTAAGGCGCTGTATTTTCATGAAAAATCTTTGAGTGCAAATTAAGAGAAAATCCCGACTCCACGTTACCCAGGGGATATAAATCAATCAGGAGTTGATGCGTGAACAACAACTCCTGACGACTAACCAATCAAAACCTAACCTAACCTAATCCTTAGGAATAATTGCTGCCGATTTTCGAGAAAGGATGTCGCGTCGGTGAAAACCTATTTGACTTCTCTAAATCGACAGAGCTAAAGTCCCTCTTAAATTTCAATAAATAAATGATGCTTTTTTGATTAAATTATGATATATATCATTTATTATTCTTGGTGCTTCAGGGTCAGCAGCGGCCAGCGCAAATCTGCCATAATCTGTTCGGAAACACTCTCCCTTAGCACCCGTTCCAGCAGGTTGTGCTTTCGGTAAAGAATACAAACCAAATCGGAATGGTGTTCTTCGGTAAATTCCACGATTGACTTGAACACTTCACGACTCTCAAGAGCGTGCATCTCGATTGGAAGATTTTCAAAAAAGCCGTCAACCGTTCGTTCCAGCTTTTTATTTATTTCGTGACCTTCTTGTTTATCCGTTCCTACATTAATGATGTCCAGTCTGCTCAGGCAATTTCTAACCAAATCAATTAATGGAGCCACATCCTCCTGATCCTTGATTCCGTTCAGCCGGGTGGCAAAAAGCACGTCTTTTGGATTTCGCAACCGGCCATTTACCGGGACGATTAAAAGAGGAAGGGATATTTCCTTGACAAAATTCATGGTTTTGACATTGTTCAGATTTGAATCCCCTGACCAGGAAATTCCATTTTCTGAACCAATCACAACCAGTTTGATGGGAATGTGCTCGATCAGGCGTTCAATGGCCTCAATGATTTCACATTTTTCCCACTTTAATTCCACCTTAATCTGATCGTCTCCGGAGACCCGGATAATATGATCTCTTTCCAGTTCAAGTTTCTTTTCAATATCGCTTTCAATGATGTCGTCAATTGAAATCAGAAACTCGTTCGTTCTTGATGAACCAAACGCGTGCAACAGAACATAGGTATATTTATCCGGACTATAAATTTCCAGGGCATAGTCAATTGCCGCTCGCGAGCTTGTGGAAAAATCAACCGGGATAAGTATTCTTTGCATAGGTCATTTCGAATTTCAAACGCAAATTCACTTTTGAATTATGCACAGAATTCGTATGATAAAGAAAGTCTTGTCTCACGGGTTTGCCAATGAGCAGTATCAACCGAAAATATGAGAAAACTCATTAATAGAATCGCTAGAAATGGCGTTTCATACTATATTTGAAACCCAGTTACAGAAACTAGTTAATGGCTGCCAAAAGCGATAGACCAAATAATTTCGAAAATGAAGACGACCTCTATCGCCAGTTGTTCTTAAATGCGGCAGAGGGGCTCATTCTTTCCGACCACAACGGAATCATTATTGAGTCGAATCCACGGGCAGGTGTCATGTTCGGATATAAGCAGGACGAGCTTCTGGGAATGACCGTTGACAGCTTGATTCCTCAAAGCAAACGGGAATCCCACGAAAATCACCGGACAAATTACATGAAGCATCCGGTAAACAGGTCCATGGGAACCGGCATGATTTTAACCGGTCTAAAAAAAGACGGGACAGAAATTCCCATTGAAATAAGCCTGAATTCATTCGGAAAGGGCGAGAATACCAGAGTGATGGCGCTGATTACAGACATTTCACAAAGGAGAGAAATAGAAGAGCGAATCAAGCAGCTGAATGAAGACCTTGAAAAACGAGTCGAGCAGCGAACGCGTGAAATGATGCAGAGTCAGAATCTGTATTTTACCATTGCCAGAAACTTTCCGGATGGAACCATCAGTGTGTTTGACAAAGAACTCAATTACCTGTTTTTCGAAGGAAAAGAATTGTATCAAGCGGGAATTGACAGCAGAAGAATAATTGGAACTTCCATAAAAGACCGTCTGCCCGCTGACGTAAAAGAAAATGTTCTTGAACATCTGGCCAGAGTATTTAAAGGTGAGAGCGGGATCATGGAATTTGAAACAAAGGGCAATCATTACGAATTAAACGCCGTGCCCCTGGTTGACAATAATGACAAGATCAACCAGATC
>DNDT01000381.1 GCA_003487525.1 Flavobacteriales bacterium | reverse complement strand
CAGCACTCCGTCTTTGTCTTCATTTGCTCCCTCATCCACATTACACCCTTCTATGACATTGGGAATTTCCAGGTTGAAGTGTCGTGCAAAATTCCAATCCCTCTGGTCTCCCGGAGGAACCGCCATGATCGCACCCGTACCGTATCCGGCCAGCACGTAATCCGCGATGTAAATGGGTAATTTCGTTTTGGTGAACGGATGCAGTGCATAAGCACCGGTGAAAACACCACTTACCGTTTTTACTTCAGCCATTCGCTCCCGTTCAGACTTCTTCGCTGCATTTTCGATGTACAAGGTGACTTCCTCCTTTTGGGACTGGCTTGCTATGACCTGCACCAGTTCATGTTCGGGCGCCAATACCATAAAGGAAACCCCAAACATGGTGTCGGGACGGGTGGTGAAAACCTCGATTTTTTCTGATGTTCCCTCGACTTCGAAAAATACCCGGGCTCCTTCGGATTTTCCAATCCAGTTTCGCTGCATTTCCTTTACCGATTCAGTCCAGTCCAATTCTTCAAGATCAGTAAGCAATCGGTCTGCATACGCAGTAATTCGCATCATCCACTGACGCATTTTTTTCTGAACAACGGGATAACCACCGCGCTCCGACAGACCTTCCTTAACCTCATCGTTCGCCAGCACAGTACCGAGTTCCGCGCACCAGTTCACTTCCGTATCGGCCAAATATGTCAGTCTGTACTCGAGCAGGATGTCGGATTTTTTCTTTTCATCGAAGGCCTTCCAGTCTGACGCAGAAAAGGACTCTTCATTTGAACTTGCGGCATTAAGTCCATGGTTTCCGTTTTTTTCGAAAAACGCAATGAGTTCTTCTATGGACCGTGCTTTCTTAAGGTCAACGTCATACCATGAATTAAATAATTGGATAAAAATCCACTGGGTCCATTTGTAATACGAAGGGTCCGAGGTCCTGATTTCCCTGTCCCAGTCAAATGAAAAACCCATGCTTTTGAGTTGTTCCTTGTATCGTTTAATGTTCTCTGAGGTTGTGTTCGCAGGATGCTGTCCCGTTTGAATGGCGTACTGCTCGGCAGGAAGTCCAAACGAGTCAAAACCCATCGGGTGCAACACATTAAAACCTGTTAATCGTTTGTACCTGGCATAAATATCGCTTGCAATGTATCCAAGGGGATGTCCAACATGAAGCCCCGCACCTGAGGGGTAGGGGAACATGTCCAGTACGTAATATTTTGGGAGATCAGAAGAATTGCTGGTCTTGAAAGTCTTGTTTTTCTCCCAAATTCCTTGCCATTTTTTTTCTATTCCTTGAAAATCGTACTTCATCCTGATGTAATATGCTCCAAAGCGGCGAATTTATGAATTATTCGACCGATGATGAATTCTCTATTGCGTATAAGTGTCAATAGTGATAATTTAGCCGGCAATAGAAGAATTCCATGTCGGGAGAAAAAGAGAACAAATCAGCCAGGCGATACGGGTCTGCCAATATATCCACCATAGTCGGAATGTCTTTGGTACTGTTTGTTTTGGGGCTGCTGGGATTGATTTTGCTCAATGCAAAAATGCTCTCTGATTATGCCAAGGAGAACATTGGCTTTGCGATTTACCTCAATAAAAATGTGAAAGAAGCCGATGTAATTCAGCTTAAGAAGACCCTTGATGCGGAGATTTATGTCAAATCCACCGAGTATATTGACGAAGAACGGGCGGTTGAGATATTAAAAGAGGATCTTGGTGAAGAAGAAGATTTTATGGATTTTCTGGAGTACAATCCTCTGCTTGCTTCGATAGACATAAAGCTCAATCCGGAGTATGCGCATCTCGACAGCCTGAATGTGTTCGAAAGCCGCTTATTGGAGAATCCCCAGATACATGAGGTTGACATTCGAAAGGACCTAGCTGTCCTGATCAACGAAAATGTGCGGAAAATCAGTTTGCTTCTCCTCTGTTTCACGGGACTTTTACTGATCATTGCAGTCGGTCTTATCAACAACACGATCAGGCTGACCATTTATTCTCAACGATTTCTGATCAAAACAATGCAGTTGGTTGGGGCCACACACGGATTTATCAGAAGGCCGTTTGTGATCAAGGGAATAGTAAACGGAATAATCAGTGCGCTTCTGGCAATCCTGTTTTTATACGGGGTTTTTTACCTGACACAGCAGAATCTACCCGAATTAATAGACCTTCAAAACATTGAGCTTTACCTGTCGTTATTCACCATTGTCATGGTGTTGGGAATACTGATATCCTGGGTTTCGACCTCGCTGGCGGTATCAAAATACCTCAGGGCACAAACAGGTGACCTTTACTACTAAATTTGAGTTATGAATAAAGAAAAAGAAGACGATTTTGCCTTTGGACGCGAAAATTACAAATGGCTGATTATTGGGATTGCCATCATTGTTATTGGAAATGTGTTGATGATCGGAGGTGGATCGGACGACCCCGGTGTATATAATCCCGAAATATTCAGTTTTCGCCGAATAACACTGGCTCCTCTCGTCATTCTGGCCGGATTCGCGACGGTATTGATCGCAATCATCAAAAAGACCAAGTAAACATCATTCATGTCGATAATTGAAGCAATTATCCTTGGCATTGTCCAGGGTTTGACCGAGTTTTTGCCCGTCAGCAGCAGTGGACACATAGAGCTGGGCAAAGCACTCCTCAATGTGCATCCAGCCGACCCCCTGTTGTTTTCGGTGGTGGTACATGCTGCTACGGCCTTAAGTACGCTGGTGGTTTTCAGGAAGGATGTGATTTCCATTACAACCGGACTCGTGGAATCCAGAAAGAGCGAATCGTTTCGTTTTAGTGTTTACATCGTTCTATCTATGATCCCGGCAGCATTTATCGGCCTTTTTTACAATGATCTGATTGAACAATTGTTTGAGGAAAATGTGCTTCTGGTAGGGTCAATGTTGATCTTGACAGGCATATTGTTGCTGATTACGGATTTCAGACCAGCAAAAGACAAGCCATTGAGTTTTGTAAATACCTTATTGATTGGAATTGCCCAGGCCATAGCCATATTACCCGGAATTTCAAGATCTGGTGCCACAATATCAACGGCAGTCCTGCTCGGCGTCAACAGAACGGATGCGGCAAGATTTTCATTTTTAATGGTTGTCCCCCTCATTCTTGGCAAGATGGCCAAAGACTTGATGGATGCCAAACTAAATGTGTCGTCTGATTTATTGATTCCGCTTGTTCTTGGATTTTTTGCCTCTTTCATCGTTGGGTTGTTCGCCTGCAACTGGATGATTCGTTTGGTGAAAAACAGCAAGTTGCGCTACTTTGCGTATTACTGTTTTGCCGTTGGCGTAATT
>DNDT01000452.1 GCA_003487525.1 Flavobacteriales bacterium | reverse complement strand
TCCCTTCTTTTTCCTTAAAGCTTCTTATTATTTCTATTGCCTCGGGAATCTTGTCGCTTAACAAGGTGATAAACGAGCCTGCTTTTGCATTCGTAATGGCCGATACAATGGCCGCTTTTTCGTCTTTTGCGGAAGAGACCGGTTTCTTTTTGTCAACCAGCTGTATTCCCTGAACCAGAAGATTATTGATGTCTTTGGCCGAACGACCTCGTTCCTGAGGGTCCTGTCGGATAATGATCTCATCAAATACCTGGGCACTTATTTTACCTAGATCAATGATATCCTTGTCTCTTCTGTCCCCGGTTCCGGCTATAATTCCAACCTTTGGATACCCTTTGGTTTTCTTGAGAAAATATCCAATGGCTTCAAGCCCGGCGGGATTGTGTGCATAATCGAGCAGAACGGAAAATTCCTTGAAATTGAACAAATTCATCCTTCCCGGAGTCTGAGCGGGAGACGGAGTAAATGTCTGCAGGGCCAGGCGAATGTCTTCAAGTTTGACAAACCTAAGATAGGCGGCGAGGGTTGCCGGTAATACGTTCTGAATCATGAATATGGCCCTGCCTGAGAAGGTAAGGGGAATGTTCACGACTTTTTCGACACGGACTTTCCAGCCACCCTTGTTAATGGTGATGTAGCCGTTTTCATAAACGGCAGCAATTCCACCGGCGTTGCAATGGTCAATGATCCGCTTGTTTTTTTCGTTCATGCTGAACAGCGCAACTTTCGATTTTATGTCCTTGATCATATTGTAGATGTGATCGTCGTCCGCATTCAAAATTGAATATCCATCGGTTTTCACATTCTCCACAACAACGGATTTAACCCTGGCCAGTTGTTCAATGGATTGTATGCCTCTGAGACCCAAATGGTCGGAGGTAAGGTTGGTTACAATGCCAATGTCACACTCACTGAACCCCAGGCCTTCTCTTAGAATGCCACCTCTTGCGGTTTCAAGAACTGCAAAGTCCACCGTCGGATCCCGCAGAACGAATTTCGCGCTTTTCGGACCTGTGCAGTCACCTTCCTGAAGCATTCTGTTTTGAACGTAGATTCCATCGGAAGTAGTATATCCCACGTGAAATCCAACGCCCTTCATGATATGGGCTATCAGGCGGGTAGTGGTTGTTTTTCCATTTGTTCCGGTGATGGCAATAATTGGTATGATGGCAGGCATTCCGGGAGGGTATAACATGTCAATAACCGGTTCGGCAACATTTCTCGGAAGACCGATGGTCGGGTCCAGATGCATTCGGAATCCCGGTGCGGCATTTACTTCCAAAACGGCACCTCCGTTATCGATGATCGGATTCTTGAGATCTGGAGCCATGACATCAATCCCGCATATGTCCAGTCCAATGATCCGGGAAATTCGTTCGGCCATGAACACATTGTATGGGTGAACCGAATCGGTTACATCCGTGGAGGTACCACCGGTACTGAGGTTGGCAGTGGTTTTCAGAAAGATTTTTTTCCTTCTGGGCAAAACCGACGAAAGCTTGAGCCCCTTTGACCGCAATAATCTAAGGGTCATCTGATCGACGATAATTTCTGTCAGCATGTTCTCGTGACCGTAACCCCTTCTCGGGTCGGAGTTTACCTTGGCAATCAGTTCCTTTATGGTCGATTTTCCGTTGCCAACAATATGGGCCGGGGTGCGCATGGCGGCAGCAACCAACTGGTGATTAATAACCAATAACCTGAAATCATGACCGGAAATGAACCGTTCCACAATCACCCTGTTGGAGTACTTCTTGGCAGTATCAAAGGCAATAAGCGCATCCTTCAACGTTTTCACCTCGATGGTCGCACCCTTTCCGTGATTGCCGTCAACGGGTTTTATGACGCATGGAAAACCCACATAGTCCAACGCCTCGATCAAACCATCCTTGGTCTTGATAATTTCTCCCCTGGGTACGGGAACACCGGCCCGGTCGAGAAGAAACTTGGTATCCTCCTTGTCACCGGCCAGATCCACTCCTATACCGCTTGTCTGACTTGTAATGGTAGCCCTTATTCGCTTTTGGTATACCCCGTAACCCAACTGAACAAGTGAGTATTCATTCAATCTCATATATGGAATACCTCTTTTGCTGGCTTCCTCAACAATGGATAAGGTACTTGGGCCGAGCTTTTCTTCTTCCCTGATCTCTCGCAGCCTTTTTATATCCGCATCCAGTTTGTACGGAACACCTTGCACAAGTGCTTCGACAATTCGAACGGCAGCCTCGGCAGCATATATTCCGGCCCTTTCTTCGGTATACGAAAAAACCACATTGTACACACCAACCTCACCCACATTCCTGGTTCTCCCGAATCCGCAATCCATGCCGGCCAGGGTTTGAATTTCCAATGCCACATGCTCAATGATATGGCCCATCCAGGTTCCTTCATGCACCCGTTCGAAAAATCCATTTCGATGCCCTTCGGAACATTCGTGTTCAATGAGGCTGGGAAGCAGTTTCTTAATGCGTTCCTCAAATCCCGGAACCTTATTTGAAGGCCTTTCCTCCATGTCTTCCAGGTCAAGTTTCATCACAACTAGTTTATGTCTTCTGTTTGACCAGTAATTTGGACCTCGTAAAACCTGAATGTTTAAAATTTTCATTTTGTGGAATCTTTATGGATTAAATATAACCAGCTTTTAATATCTTCTCACTAATAATTTTGTTAGAAAAATTCTAAATCACCTGGTGTACGGGTTGTGGGAGATGCTACATTTGTTCCAAGAAAAGAAGAAATCAAAGGTAACGCTTTAATGGAACGTCATTTATGATCATTCACAATCCAAAGGGAAAACTTATTGCTATTGGCGGAGCTGTTGATAAAGGGACCCCTCCCGATACGTCCAATGCCGAGAATCTTGGTGCAAAATTTCTGGAAGAGGGAATATTAAAGCGGTTGCTTGAGGAACTTAAGGGAGAGACCAATAGGGTCGAGATTATTACCACAGCTTCTTTGATCCCGGAAGAAACGGGTCAGCATTACATCGATGCATTTAAACTTCTTGGAAATGACAATGTCGGGGTGATGCACATCAAGAACAGGGCAGATGCTATTAATCCGGATTATTTGGAGAGGATCAGGACAACAGAAGGCGTATTGATGACGGGTGGTAATCAACTTCGCTTAACATCGATATTGGGGGGCACGGAACTGCATGGGATTTTGCTGAATCGATACCAGAATGAAGGGTTTATTTTGGGTGGCACAAGCGCAGGGGCCATGGCCATGAGCAATACCATGATCAATAGTGGAAGCAGCGCAGAGGCATTGTTGAAAGGCGAAGTGAAGATGTCGAGGGGGCTGGGATTCATCAATGACATCACCTTTGATTCCCATTTCATCAAAAGGGGCCGGTTTGGCAGATTGTGTCAGGCCATAGTCGGCAACCCGGCCAGTATTGGGATCGGTCTGGGAGAGGACACCGGCTTGTTGATTACAAACGGAGACCACATGGAGGCAATAGGTTCGGGCCTTGTGATCATCGTCGAAGGTGATAAAATCAAATACACCGACATGGCAGATTTGGAGGACGGACAACCCATGTCCATTGAAAACCTGACGGTTCATGTGCTATCGAAAGGGCACAGCTACATTTTCTCCGAAAGGAGGATGGAACACTGAGGTAGATTCTTCCGAACCAGTTAAAAAAAGCTAGGTGTAAATCTCTGTTTTCAGTTCGCCCTGACTGTCTGCAATTCCACGATACATGCCGGGAGTATTGAAAGCCATTGTATAGTTTCCATTGGCATCAACCGCCACCAGACCTACTTCGCCATTTTGTTTCATCAGTTTGTCATTGACGACTAATTCAGCTGCATCCCTGAGGGAGAGATTCTTGTATTCCATCAAGGCCGAAACGTCATAGGCGACGGCATTTCGAAGGATGTACTCGCCATGTCCGGTGCAGGAAACCGCGCAGGTTTTGTTGTTTGCATAGGTGCCTGCACCAATAATGGGCGTGTCACCAATCCGGCCAAATCGTTTGTTGGTCATTCCGCCGGTCGAGGTAGCAGCTGCGAGATTTCCATGAATGTCAAGTGCCACAGCACCAACTGTTCCGAGTTTATTTCCGCCATTCTCAAAATTGCCATGCGCTTTTTTATTGGCCCCGCTGTGATCGAGCATCACTTCATCACTTTGTTTGGCCATTTGCAATTGTTCAAAGCGGTCAGCAGTGTAGAAATAGGAAGGGTCGACCAATGCACATCCCTGTAATTCTGCAAATTTCTCGGCGCCTTCACCCGATAACATCACGTGTTCTGAATTTGTCATCACCTTAAGTGCGGCAGAAATGGGATTTTTTATTTTTCCGACACCGGAAACCGCACCGGCATTCAATGTCTTGCCATCCATTATGGACGCATCCATTTCATTTTTACCGTCATTGGTAAAAACAGATCCCTTACCGGCATTGAACAACGGGGAATCTTCCATCACCAATATGGCGGCTTCAACCGCATCAACAGCCGAGCCACCCGATTCCAGTATTTTCTTGCCGGTCAACAGACTCCGTTCCAGGGTACTCAGATACGACGCCTCCTTTTCGGGGGTCATGTTTTCTTTAAGGATGGTTCCCGAACCACCGTGGATGACCAGGACGAAAATGTTCTTTTTCAATGCGAATTGCTTTGTGCAAATATAGGTACAAGGAGCGGGAGTGAGAACAAGAGTGAGAATGATATGATAATATTGCTAGTTTTAAAATGGCGTGAAAAAATTTGTTCTGACACTTTCCACTTTTTTAGTCCTGATGCTTGTCCTTCAGGTTCTGGTCGGCATGCGGACCATGAATTTTGGCAAACTAGCGGAGCTGCAGGAAGGACTTCCCGAATGCGAGGTGCTTTTTTTATCCAGCAGTGTGGACTATTATGCCGACGAAGGCGATAGTGACAAGAGGCCAATTTCTCGCATGCTTGACAGTCTCCAGCAAAAAAAAGTGCTGGGAATCAGCGATGCAGCCTATCACATGGAAATTTTCAAATCCTATGTCAATTACCTGATAAGAACAGAAGCCAGGCCTGAACTGGTAATTTTTGAGGTGAACCTCCGATCATTCTCGCCCGAATGGAATATGCGTCCCGAATACTCCTTTGACAGAGAGATCAAGGTGCTTGAAAATGGGTACAATTTCGAGAATATTTTTTACCGACCCCTGTTGGCCTTGGAAGAAAAGTCACACGCTCTTTCACAGGAAGAATTCTTAAAAACTCCCGTATACAAGGGTAGTGAAAAGGTCGGTTTGGTGCAGGATTATCTCTTTGACGACACCATTGTAAATGAGGAACCAATAACGCAAAAATTCATCTTTCATTACCTGTATGCACTTGATGCAGACCACAAGAAAATAAAGGCGCTTAACGAGATGATCCGGGAAAGCAACTCAGTCGGATTGGAATTGCTTTTTGTTGTATCACCGATCGATTATACGCTTGGAGAAAAATATCTGCCCGGTGAATTTCTATCGATGACCGATCAGAATATTTCCTTTATAAAATCAGTGATCGAAAGCAAGGGGAGCCACATCCTTGACCTGTCAAGGTTATTGACCCCGGAGTATTTTTCATACCTCAAATACCCGAATGAACACCTCAAAGAAAGGGGCAGGCTGGCAGTGGCTTCCGAAATTTCGGACTGGATCGACCAAAATGTTGAATAAGAAGGGTTAACAATCCAAATCCAATTGTTCGCCTGAATTTTCTGCCTATCATTTTAAAAGCTGCCTATAAATTTCTTAGATTTAAAAATAAAATATTTGATTATCACCTTTTAACGCAATCTTCCTGAAGAAATACTTTATGTGTTTCGTAACGAGAAGGATATTCTTAAGGGGACGTAATTAAAAAGTTAAAATGTTTAATTGTTTTTAATGGGCTGGAAAGAGAAAACGTCGTTAATGGTGACCCTGCTGATTTCTGTTGTTCAGTTTAACACCCTTGATGCTCAAACAGCCAATCCCAACAATCCCAACGATTTTCAATATGTGTTTCTTGCCGGCGGTGTTCAGCACTCTGTTGCACTGAGATGCAATGGAACGGTTTTGACCTGGGGAGACAATGGTTTTGGCCAATTGGGTAATAATGATGCACCAAACGACAGTGATGTGCCTGTTACGGTAAAATCGGAAACGGGGACGGATTCCCTGATCAACATTATTGCGGTTGCCGCCGGTGGAAATCATGTGCTGGCACTCAGCTATGATGGAACGGTTTGGGCCTGGGGCGATAACACGAATGGACAATTGGGTGACGGAAGTGTTGCGGGTCAACGAAATTTTCCGGTCAAGGTTGTCGGGATCAACGGAGTGGATACACTTCGGGACGTGGTTGGCATTGCGGCCGGGGGAAATCACTCGCTGGCCATACGAAGTGACGGAAGTGTGGTTTCGTGGGGGCTGAACAATTCAGGTCAGCTTGGAGACAGCACCAAGACAAACCGCAATTATCCCGTTGCCACTTTTGGTTTGGATAATGGCGCCAGGGCAATTGACCTGGCAGCCGGCGACTGCCATTCCCTTGTTCTACAAGACGACGGAAGGTTGAAAAGCTGCGGATGTGACAATGCGGGACAGTTGGGAGATAATGGAAATTCTTCGCAGTCAGGTGTGCAAACACTGATTACTGTCAACGTAAATCAGAGCGGTACCATTCCCCTGGAG
>DNDT01000521.1 GCA_003487525.1 Flavobacteriales bacterium | reverse complement strand
CGGGCTACGCTACACCCCGAAAATGGAATTGCAAATATATTTGAGGCGGCAAATTTAGGATAAATAATAAAAGAAATACTACTTAAATTAATTTATCGCAAATAATATGAATGATACATTGAAATATCGGGAGAGGACCTCCAAGGCTCCAAGAAAACTGGTCAAAGCAATGTCTCAATGGATAATCCTTATATTTTTGCTCTACAATTATGTCTTGTATCAAATGTATCTAATAAGTAGATAAACCGTCATGAAATTTACAGCAAAACAAATCGCAGAAACCTTGCATGGAACAGTTGAAGGCAATGAAAATGCCGAAGTCAACAGTATTTCCAAAATAGAAGAGGGAAAACCGGGTTCAATTTCATTTTTGGCAAATCCGAAGTACACTCACTTTATTTACGATACAGATGCCACAATTGTTATTGTGAACAACAGTTTTGAAGGCACTCACCCAATTAAAGCGACCCTTGTACGGGTTGAAAATGCAGAAAACGCCTTTGCCATGCTGCTTGAAATGTACAATCAGGTTAAGTTGGCCAAGAGCGGGATTTCAAAACTTTCGTTTATTTCTGAATCAGCCGACATTGGAAATGATATTTATGCCGGTGAATTTGCAGTGATAGCGGATAATGCCAAAATTGGAAATAACGTTAAAATTTACCCTCAGGTTTATGTGGGTGAAAATGTGGTAATCGGGGATAATACAACCTTGTTTGCAGGCGTGAAAATATATTCGGATTGTGTGATAGGGTCGGATTGCATTATTCATTCAGGCACCGTTATTGGAAGTGACGGGTTTCGGTTTGCCTTACAGGACGGAGGCAAGAAAATTCCTCAGATAGGAAATGTGCTGATCGAGGATAACGTGGAAATTGGCTCCAATTGTTCAATTGACCGGGCGACTTTTGGATCTACCATTCTGCGAAAAGGAGTCAAGCTCGATAACCTGGTTCATATCGCTCACAATGTTGAAATAAATGAAAAGAGTTACCTGGCTGCTCAAAATGTGGTTGCGGGATCAACAAAAATTGGAAAGAATTGCATGTTCAGTGGTCAGGTAGGCATTATTGATCACCTTGAAATCGCTGACAACACGTTAATTGCAGCACAATCCGGAGTTTCGAAAAGCATAAAGACACCCGGAACAGCACAAATGGGAAGCCCTTCGATGGATGTGATGAAATATAGAAAGAACTACATACACTTTAGAAATTTTGAAGCGATTGTAAACAGGATCGAGGAACTTGAAAAACAACAGTCAAAACCGGAATCAGGCGGTTAATTTGCAATCATGTTTGATTTTTTGCACACTTTATATTATATGTTATATTCGAATTCAGAAACCAAACGTTATTGAAATGAAGAATATCAAATTACTTGCCATGTCAGCTGTTGTTGGCTTATTTTTTGCATCATGCACCGTAGGCCCGACTCCGGTTGGGGCCACTTCTAATCCTCTTGGGTCAAAATCAGGAAAAGCTACTTCAACACGTATTTTTTACATATTTCCGATGAGGGATGGTGGAGTTGCCGAAGCTGCCAAAGCCGGTGGTATCAGTAAAGTTAGTACAGTCGATATGAAGACTGTTAATTTCGGATTGTGGGTAAATGTTCACACAATGGTAACTGGTGACTAAATAACAAATAAAAATATATTGAACCCTTTCTGAAAAGAGAGGGTTTTTTTGTACTATGAAAATCGCACTGACTATTATTTGTTCCTTTTTGCTTTTTGCGTGTGAGGTAAAAATTGAAGGAAAATCCGTTTTATGGAAAGATGTATGCTGGCCACTAAACGAAGGAGAAAAAGAGATTGACGCGCAAGTGGCCGTCGAATATTACAGACCGTATTCGGTAATTGGAGGAACCGAAATACCCTTGACCAGGCTTATCCGTGCCGAGGAAGTGGATGTTTATATCGGAATCTGCTACAACAAAGGATTTGACGAACTGGTTAGCGATCAATTGGCAGATACGCCATTGAAATCGAGGGAGTCAAAAAGTAACGAAAACAGTGTGGCAGAATTTTTGATTGACATGGATAACAAGGATTTGTATAGAATCTTTTACAAAATGGATAGCGATTTCCTATTCGTTTTTAACATTATTGACCGGGAAAAGGAAGGAGAGGCCGTGAAATTATTTTCCGATCCTTCGTACCTGAACGATAAATTTACATGTGAGTAAGACTGCTTCGGTTCGGTAGAAATTTAGAAATATCCCTTTTCAAACGAAACAACTTGTTTTGTGGAAACCATGATTTTTCTTCCAAAATCAGAAAATTCAATAGATCCGTCGATTTGATCGACGAGAATTTTCATCAGGTCTTCGGTTCTGAATTCGTATTCCGAATTTTTCTCGAGTTCATTGATAGGTATATTCGAGGAGAATATTACCTCTAGTCTTTTAGTGGCGTAGTTCACATCTATATCCAGGGCAATTTCATTGTCCTTCAGTTCGTCTTTATTCAAGTAAGAAAGCAATAGCTCATTAACCATTAATCCAAGAGGAATCATAACGCTTAAGGGGAGCACAACAGGTTTCCCTTCAACATTGAAGGATATTGATTTATTTGAATCTTTAAGCGTATGGGCTCCAAGGGTTTTGAAATATTCCACGAGGCTGATACTGTCAAGGTTCAAAGATTTAAAAAAGAACTGGTGAAGCGAAATCATGGACGAAACCCAGTCGTTCAATCCATTGAGAAGTTGCAGTGATTTTTTTTCCGTGATTTTATTTGTCAGCGATTTGATTAGATCACTTATTATCTGAAGGTTTTGTTCCGTTTGCCTATGGGTTTCTTTAATCAATCCATGGATTTCGTTTTTTTGAGCATTTATCTGAATGTTCTTCTTTTCAAGTTGAGACTCCTCGAATTTCATCTCCGTTATATCGGTAATGGTTCCAAGGATATAGAAATTCCCTTTTTCATCGTTTATCCGCACCTTAGATGTTAAAATGGTGAAATGTTCCCCTCTGTCGGTTGTTATCTCTTCTTCATTCACATTTGATTTTCCTGTTTTAAGAACTATATCATCTTTTTCCCAAAACACGTCGGCCTGATGTTTGGCAAAGAATTCATAATCTGACTTGCCGAATAATTCGGATCGTTCTACACCCAAAAAGTTACAAAAAGCGTCATTAAAAACAATCCATCGGTGTTTATCGTCTTTGATGAATAATGGATTGGGAACAGAATTGATGATGTTGCGATACAGGACTTCAAATTGCTGTTTGTCATGCAGGATATCTTGAGAATCTTTCAAGTTTAGTCAATATTTATGCTAAAAATCAAGCGAAAAGATAGGGATTACGCGTGATTTATCAAAACCGGGGATTAGCGAACAATTCACGTATGCGAACATAGTTTTACGCTTGTTCATAAGCTAGTGACCCGTACAATAGCGTGGGTGGAAAAGTATTAATTGAGTTAATAATGAGAAGTAGGCAAATAAAAAAGCCCCAGAAATTCTGAGGCGTTTTTATTTGCAAGTGATTAAAGATTATTTATCACCAGTAACTTCAACTGCGTAAAGCTGAACAATAACGAGGTTCCTCATGGTCAGACGAGCAGTTAAGTTTTTTGTAGCACCATTGGCTTTAGCTTGTTCCATTGCTTGTCTTTCAAGGTCAGCAGCAGCTGGTACAGTCAATGCAAGGAAACCCATTCCGGATGCCTTACCTGATACCATACTTCCGCCACCTGCAGCAACATCACTTACACTTATGCCAGACATTGTAATACAGCTTGACATTAAAGCTGGGATGGCCAAAACGGCCACAAATCTTAATACTTTTTTCATTTTTAGAGTTTTTAATTTATTAGCTTGAAGGCTAATATAACATAAGATTTATAATATAACATTAAAATAAATCGTAAAATCTATTTTTTAGGTATTGGAAAAATATTCTTCTTCTTCATTGAAATAAATTATTATATCTTGACGCGATACCTCAATAAAAGGCATTGTAATTAGGTTAGAATTGATTTATTTTGCACTCCCAAAAAAAAAGGTCGCGTACCTGCCTGCCGGCGCGTTGGCCATCACTCAGGCAGGCAGGACTCAGCTGGAAAGAAAGCGAATTGATTGTTCGTGATCGCTCCAGTTGTCTGGATATATGGTCGCGTAGCTCAGCTGGATAGAGCATCTGCCTTCTAAGCAGACGGTCACAGGTTCGAATCCTGTCNNTTTGGTTCCCTTCACGGATAAGAGGCGATCACCGAGCGTAAGCGAGGTAATCCCCGCGAGTAGAGTTGAATCGAAAAATCGAAAAATCGTGAAATCGGTTTTGTGAGCGAGATCTGGACGTGGGTTTGGTTCCCTTCACGGATAAGAGGCGATCACCGAAGCGCGGAGCGATGAGGTAATCGCTATATAGCTTAAAAGGAAGAGGGGATGGCGTATAAATGGTTTGCGTGGGTTTTAACTCCCTTTACGGAGTATTATTGAAATGGATTACCCGCAGAAAAGCTGTTTTGTATTCTGAGAATTCTCTTGAGCTTGAGTAAAAAAAAGCCGAAGTACATTAGCAAAAAAAATAAAACTCTCATAATAAAATTTACCTAACGCAATGGATCTGACCTAAATATACGCTTATACCGAAAAATCTATGCGTATTCGACCATTGCCACAATGAAAACGTGAACCGAATATTAGATGGCTCGGGAATAATAATTCAATTTAGGCTATTGCCGATTGGCTCATTTTTTCCATCTCAAGCAACCTAGACCAAGTATGATCGGTATGTTCCTGGATTTCCTCCAGAACGTGTTCATTTCCTTCTTTGAACAAATGCTTGAATCTTCCCTGTACCTTCATGCAATCCGTAACCGGATAGGTTCGTTCGGGTACATGGTTGATTTTGTATTTCATATGTTCAATTTCAAAGAGGGGAAACATATTTGTTTCAACCGCCAGTCTACCAATTGAGATGGAGAGCGCCGGATCGGTTTTATGTCCCGGAGGGCAAGGGCCATCAATCATAAGTAGCCTGAACCCTTTAACATCTTTTGCGCGCACCATTTTTGTTCGTAAATCTTCCATGAAAGCCAGCGAAGCGGTAGCGGCATACGGAATGTTGTGTGCACCGACAATTCCCATCAAATCCTTAGGCCAGGTTTTCTTGTACCCCTCACCCGGATTGGTTGTTGTCGCTGCTCCGTATGGTGTGGCCGTACTTGTCTGAATACCGGTATTCATGTAGGCACCGTTGTTGTTGACGATATACAGGATGTTTTCTCCCCTCGAGGCTGCTCCCGACATCGATTGAAAGCCGATGTCAAACGTTCCGCCGTCCCCGGCCAACACAACGACCGGAACATCTTTTTTCCCCTGTCTGTCCAGCGCGGCCCTCATTCCAGTTGCTGTTGCAGGTGCTGCAGCAAATACAGTGTGTACTATGCTGCCTTTTATGTCATTCATCGGGTAGGGACCGGCAATAATGGAAAAGCAGCATGCCGGAATAACGTATACCGTCTCTTCACCCAGGATACTTGCCAGGTGACGCACCAGGAGAGACCATCCGCATCCGCGGCAGCTCAGTGCGCCCGAGTAAACTTTTTCATCTTTAATTACGAAATCGTATAGCGGTTCCATTTTTTTTCTTTTGCGTCAATGTTCAATATCGATCCAGTTCACTTCTTTCAGATTTTCCTCATCACCGTTAAACCGGTTCCTGATTTTATAGAGAATTTTTTCGATGGTCATCGGCGGAACGTCCTTTCCTCCGACACCGGTGTAAAAATCAACCATTTTAAAGCTTTTGCCGTACAGGGCGCGTTGCATTTCCTGC
>DNDT01000109.1 GCA_003487525.1 Flavobacteriales bacterium | reverse complement strand
TGCTGAAGTAATGGATGAAATGGAAACATCTATGGATGAAGCTACTACCGAAGATGCTGAAATGGCTGAAGAAGCTACTGAAGCTACTGAAGCTACAGAAACTACTGAAGAAGCTACTGAGGAAGTTGCTGAGTAATTCAGTATTAAAAAATGAGAAAAGGACTCTGCATCGCAGGGTCTTTTTTTTTGCCTAAAACTCTTTGATTGACTGAAGGATGGCCTTGTCGTTTCGGTTTAACATGGGATAAAATCCTTCGTCGCCGTATAAATGCCTGGCATATTGTGCCTTCAGGTCAACCTTGATTCGTTCCTTTAAAAGAGCCGCCTGTCCGGGATTGGGTTCCACACCTTTTTTAGCCGCAAAATCAAGAAAGTCATTAAAGTCTTTACCCGTAATGTTAAAGCGTTTATCGAAACTGCTCCAGTTGGGATATTTGGCAAGCAGAGAGTGGCGCCTCGAATCAACATACATAAAGGCATAATGCGGAATGCTTCCGGTTTGGTACAATTCCCTGTAAAAAGAGTTGTGCGCGGTGCTGTCCAACGGAATAAACACATCGGGAACAATGCCTCCTCCTCCATAAACGATTTTACCTTTCGGTGTGTAATATTTGAGGGAATCAATAACATGTATGCTGTCCTTAGAATCAAGTTCTCCGTGTTCAAGGCGGTCATATGTTTCGTTGTGATAGTTGTCGATGTCCTCATACGACTTCTGAATGGACCTTCCCGTTGGCGTGTAGTACCTGGCGACAGTCAGGCGCAAGGCAGATCCGTCGGGCCAGTCAACCTGCTCCTGGACAAGCCCTTTGCCAAAAGACCTGCGACCGACAATGGTTCCGCGGTCATTGTCCTGTATCGCACCTGCGAGCACTTCGCTGGCCGATGCACTTCCTTCGTCCAGGATGACAACCAGGCCGATGTGAAGCAAGCTGCCCGTGTGATCCGAATAGTACATTTTTTTTGGCCGTGCTTTGCCTTCGGTATAAACGATGACGTTGTCCCTTTCCAAAAACTCATTGGCAATGTCAATGGCCTGATTAAGAAGTCCCCCGGGATTGCCCCTTAAATCCAGCACACAGTTTTTCATGCCCTCATTTAAAAGATTATCGGCGGCACTTTTAAATTCCTGATAGGTGTTTTTCGAAAAACNNCGGAATTCGGTCCCGAACAATTTCGAAGTTCAGCAACGAAGCGGTGTTTTTTCGTTTGATACCGACTTCAACCTTGGTCTGGCGTTCGCCTTTTAACATTTTCATGACACCTTCATTGCGGATTCCAACTCCGGCAACCAGGGAGTCGTTGACGCTGACAAGCCTGTCACCCGCTTTCAGGCCGGCTCGTTCGGACGGACCACCCGGCACGGCTGTAATCACCATCACGGTATCCGTAATTATGCGAAACTCAATGCCGATCCCTTCAAAATTGCCTTCGAGCGTTTCGTTCATCTCCCTGTAATGCGATTTTGGAATATAAAAGGAATGAGGATCCAGGTCGTGAAGCATGGCGTCGATCCCGTCTTCAATCAGTTTGTCTTTTGAAATGCTGTCAACATATGTTTCTTCAATGTAATTCAGGATTTCATTCAGCTTATGAATTCCCGACAATCGCTCCGTGTTAAAAATCAGGCTGTTTTCACTTGGCACCAATTTGCTGCCCAAAAAAACGCATGCCACGATTAAAAGAGCAATAAGAAGAGGTCTGTAGGTGTTTTTCAATTTTTATTGATTGAGGTCAGGTATATGTGCAAGTTCGATCCCGGCTTTCTCGAGAAAGTCCAGCCCCGACCTGTCTTTGTATTCGACATGATAGACCACCCTTCTGATGCCTGCCTGAAGTATGTTCTTGCTGCAGTTTCTGCAAGGCGACAAGGTGATGTACAAGGTGGAACCGTTTGAGTCATGCGTGGATTTTGCCACCTTCATCATGGCATTGGCCTCTGCGTGCAGGACATACCAAAACGTATCCCCATTCTTATCTTCGCAGCAGTTGTCAAAACCTGTCGGAGCACCGTTGTAACCATCGGAGATAATCATCCGGTCCTTTACAATTAGCGCACCAACCTGTTTGCGTTTGCAATGTGACAGTTTAGCCCATTCTACGGCCATTCTCAGGTAAGCAATGTCGTATCGCAATTGCTTTTTCTGGTTTTCGTACGTGGCGGCTGCAGGTGTTATACTCATTGAATCAAAAGTAAGTAAAAGGCCGGTTACAACAGGATCATTCTGTAAGATGATATTTTCTATTTTTGAATCGCCAATTTAACCAATTTAAAAAATCAATGAAATCACTTACGCTCCTGATCAGTTCCGCCCTTTTTGTGGCCTTAATCAATCCGTTGTTTGCAGAAGGCGATACCAAACTTGGAGGAATCAGAGCCGGATACCATCAGTCCGATATCTTTAATAATGGTTCAAACACAGGGAATCCAAATACAGGATTTTACCTGGGCGTGTATAAAAACAATAAAATCGTGCCCACGCTGCATTGGATGGTAGGATTGGAATATTATCAAAATGGATCTAAGTCGGACAGTGCTCGAAAATGGACCATGAATACCATTGGTGTTCCGGTCAATTTGAAAGTAAAAGCGGGCCCGGTTTTTGCATTGGGGGGCATATCGGCAAACTTCGTCATTTCTCAGGATTATGAGAATTCGGGTATAGCGGGCGGTGCCCAAAAAGCGCCCGTTTTTGATTTGCCTGTATTTCTGGGTGCAGGATTCAGGGTTCTTGTCGTGAATATCGAGGCCAGGTATTATTGGGGAATGATCGGGATTGACAGACATGGAGACAAAAACCAGTTCTGGCAATTGGGACTTGGCGTTTCTTTCTAGGCACTCACAGGACGAAAGTCGGATTCAATTACCGAAGGCTTTTTTAGTTTTTCAGGTTTTCTTTTTGAAATCCATGATACAGTTAAAAACGAGCTTGAAGTAAGACGTAACCGGAGACAAATCAGACGGCAAAAACTCATTGCAATCGGATTCGGAAATGAATTTTTGAGTTGACCCTGTAAGGGCAATATGTGCGACATTTAGTTCCTTGCTTATAACTATAAGGATTCCTCCCTGCTCGTATCTCGCACCCACTTTCAACTTGTGTAACTGCGCATCGGCAAATTCATCGAGGTTTTGATAAGGTTCCACCTCGTCCATGGTTATCACCACAAGGTCTATTTTTTTCAGGTAGATGAACTCTACGATGGCCGATTCCAGACTGTCGTATTGTTCCCGGTTAAAAAGGCCTTCTACATCAAGAATCTTGGAGAGTGGCAGCAAGGAAAACTGATCGATGAATTCGGGGCAGGTTTTCAGCAATTGCCGGTTTATTTTGTAGTTGTACTCATTGAACTGTCGGGGCCTGTTCAGTCCGGTAATGTCCACTTTCAGGGTGGGGTACTTGACCATTTCGCGGTGGTAGATGCTCAATTGGGCATGCCTTAGTTCATTCTCATCCAATCCTTCTAATTTCTTGATCGAGTCGCAAATTGTTGCAGACATGGATGCAATGGTTTGGGCGCTTGGTTTAATACAAATCAAACTGAAAAAAATGATCGGAAAGATGACTTTCAATTAAAGAAAATTAAGCAGGCTAATTTTTATAAATATACTGGTTTATTCTTGTGAAAGGTCGAGAAGAATGTTAACTATTGTGTGATCTAAAATGGTTGGTTGTTCTTATTTCAATGCGCTCAATTCATCTTCAAAATCGTACTGCAAGTCTTCGTGCAGGGCCGAAACGGCCTTATGCGCCGCTTCTTTTTGACGGTCGTAAATGCCGCGAAGAGCCTTGTTCCGGTCCATTGGCGGG
>DNDT01000222.1 GCA_003487525.1 Flavobacteriales bacterium | reverse complement strand
CTCCGCAAGCGATTTTAATGTGTGGACGATTGCGTTATTTGGTGGGAATGCCCCGCAAATGATCATTATTTTTTCATACGATTCCCACATCAGCTTAAACTGGTTCTGAAGTTTTTCACTCATGACAGGTTTGGTGTGAACTTCATGTACGATTAACGGAGAATCAGGCCGCAGATCGCTGTGTTGGTAAAGGGGTTCCTTAAATCGGATATTCAGGTGAACCGGACCCCAGTAAGGTGTTCTTGTTCTGTTTACTGCTTCTGAAATTTCACGGTTTTGATACCAGATATCGTCCGGTGAGTTTGGTTCCTGAACCAAATCAAAACTGGCGCGAACGTAATTTTTAAAAACACCGGACTGGTTAAACGTTTGGCTTTCTCCTTGATTCACCCATTCCCTTGGTCGGTCCGCACTAATAACAAGCAAGGGAAGTCGTTGGTAAAATGCTTCGGCTACGGCCGGCGCGAGATTTAACAGGGCAGAACCTGAGGTACAAACCACAGCGACGGTATCTCTGACCATCTGACTGATGCCAAGTGCGAAAAAACCCGCACTGCGTTCGTCGACTATGCTATAACATGAAAAAAAGTCGTTGTTCGTAAGGGTTGCGATGAGCGGGGCATTTCGCGATCCAGGACTGATCACAACGTGTTTTACACCTTTTTTGATCAAAACCTCGGCAAGGTAAATGGCCCCTCTCTTATCCGTGTTCATCCTGCTAAATAACTATATTTTAAGCTTACTTTCAATAATGTTTAAAAGGGTCCTGGATTTTAATTCCGTTTCGGCCCATTCGAGCTGAGGATCAGATGTTTCCGTAATTCCACCTCCGACATAAATTGTAGCCACATCGCCGTGGATCCGCGCACAACGAAGATTAACAAAAAGGTTGCTGGTTCCATTCATATTAATTGGTCCCAGAAACCCGCTGTAATACGAGCGGTTGTACCCCTCATTTTTTTCGAGCCATTCACCTGACAGCGCCACGGGCAGTCCGCAAACTGCCGGAGTAGGGTGGAGCTTATTGAGGAGTTCCGATGTACTGATTTTTGAATTACCTGTTTGATATACGGTTCTGAGGTGTTCAATTTCGCCTCCTGTTTGGTGTGTTAACGGACCTTCTTTTCGAAAGGCTAATCCAAAACTTCGGAAAACATCTTCAACATGTTGTTCGACAAAGTGTTGTTCCTCAATTTCTTTTTCACCCCATTGAACCAAATGGTCCGACTTTCTTCTTGTTCCTGCCAATGCCATTGTCTCGATGGAATCATTTTCAACGGTAAGAAGTGTTTCGGGAGAAGCTCCTATCCAGGACAAACCTCCGGGAAGATTAACCATATAAACAAAGGCTTGTGGATATTTGGCGATCAGCGCATTAAATAGAGCCTTTCTCGTCCAACCGTTCATGTTCGTTTTAAAAGCCCTGGTAAAAACCGCCTTTTGGAGTTTTCCGTCTCGGAACTCACCCTTCAAATTGTCAATTTTTCTAACGTATTCATTCTTGTCAATGCACTGGGGTTCTTCAATTTCGTTAACAGGAATATGAGATTTGTGTTCAATCCAATGTTTGTTTCCCGATAGAAAATCACCGTTTTTGAAAAGAACGTCAGGTTCAATCCAAATTGGTTTGTCGGATGTGTTCTTGTAAGGACTGAACAGAAAACCACTTTCCATGTCAATTAATCTTGTTGTGNNTATTGTGAAGATGGTCGAGGCTCGAAAGATCCTTTATACAAGGTTAATCGTGCTGAACTATTATTTTCTCGGAATAGGTACCCGAGGGTGTGGAGATTCCAAGGATGTAAATACCGTTGTCCACGTCGCGCAGGTCAATGCTGTGAGAATCTTTGGGAATCCTGCCCGCGGATGAATAAACCTCCTGACCCGATATTGAAAACAAGCGGATTGTGTTTATTTCTTCAGCCTGATCGGAGTTGACGATCAATGCCAGGTTTGCCGGATTTGGCCCGATACTGAATGATGGTCTGACAACTGAATTCACGCCGTTGTAGCCCTTTGAGCTTGCCAGACTGGCTCTGGCCCCGAGCAGGGTAGACAGCATTCTTGTCTTTTGCCCTTTGGTGAACATGTACATGCACTTGTCCTGCGTGTAATCCATGTAGTTCATAAACATGTCTCCGTCAGGACCATTGCCGCACATACTGCTGATTTTTGGAAACGAAGGACAGCCGTAGTTTTCTTTTTCCTGCAAAGGAGTATCCGGCACCATATCGTCACCACAGACGCTAGTGCCAAAGATGTGCTTCAGGTTTAACCAATGACCAACCTCATGGGTGCACGTACGACCTTTATCGGAAGGGTATTTAGCCGTTCCAATGGTTCCGAAACTTTCCCAGTCGATGACAATTCCGTCAGATTCTTTCGCCGCTCCGGGCAAAGTGGAGAAGCCATACAAGGATCCTTCCAGTTCGCATACCCAGAAATTTAGATATGAGTTTCTGTCCCATATGTCATGACCACCTTTAATTGAATTGTAATAAACATCCCCTCCCAGTTTGCAGATATCCACAACCGAGGTCTGCGTTCTCGTTATTCCGGAATGAATTTTGCCATTAACATCCCGGTTGGCAAGTACAAATTCAATTTCACAATCTGCTATCAAGTGTTTCCAGACAGATGGAACAAGCATGGTATCCCAATTGTTTGCACGGTAATCCTTGTTAAGTGCATCTATTTGAGATTGAATCTGCTCGTCACTAATATTTTGAGCGTCCAATCGATATATGACATGAACGACAACGGGAATTTGAATTAATCCCCCTGTTTTTAAATCATAGCTGCCATTTAATACCGCTCGATCCTGTGCATTCCTGAATATCTCGTAGTTGGGATCCCTGCTCTTATTTATCTTATCAAGCTCGGTGGTACCACACCAGGCATCTTGTGATTTCTGCGCAGAAGTCCCGAAGTGGCATATAATACCTATTATGACAACCAAGACACGTTTAAGATTCATTTTGTAAAAATAATGAAACTATAAAGAGCGCGAACAGCTTAGATAGTTAACATTAATTATCAGGAGGCAACCTTTTTTAACATCTACTCGTCTATGTTTTGAGAATGATTCTAAAGTTAATAGATAGGTGACTTAAATTATTCTTCTGCCTTTGGATTGAGACGGCCCCTTTTCTTTCTACAGAATAGGGGCCTTCTTTTATTTAGCAAAACTCACAGTATGCACTCTTTGGATTATGTTCGAACCTGGTTTCGGGATCAATAATTTCTCTGAGGATGTTGACAAGTTCATTCTCAAATATTTGAAATACTTCGGAATTCAAACGGTGACTTTCATTAAAAACCAGGGGAATAAAACCCTGATGATACGAGCGCATTGAATATACTCCGGACGAAATTTCCTCATTAAATACACCTTGTTTGTGTGTCAGCCAGGAATAGATCATTAACTGAAGGAACTTATTCTTGTTGCCTGTAAATACGTCCTGCATTGATTTTGACTTTAATTCAGCCGGTGTGACCAGACCCGATTTGTAATCTATTATTCTGGTCAGTCCCGATGACTGTTCAACACGGTCCAACTTCCCTTTGATATTGACCGGGCCGAACTCGGTGTGAAGCATTGCGCTGAGCTCGTATTCCAGGGCATACAGGTGTATTTCGTCTTTCGACAAACGATGATTTTCCTTTTCAAAAAAATGCTCCAGGTATTTTGACGCTATGTTAAAGGCAAGCAGGTTTTTTCCCGTAAATATATAACGGGCCTCAAAGTGTTTTTCGAACTCACGTTGCAAAACCTGTCGCGAAGCAAGCTTCATTTTTTTTACATCTTCTTTGGTCAGTTTTTTTCCAATTTTATCGCAATACAGGTGTTCGAGTGTTTGATGCAAAATATCTCCCAGGATATTGGCCTCCACTGATTCCGATAATTCTTGATTTTCCCTCAGTCCAACGACGTATTTGTAGTAGAAATCCAGGGGGCAATTGAGGAAAGTGGAGATGGCCGTCGGCGAGATTCCATTCTCAAATTTTTCAAAGATTCTCGCCTGTGCAAATTCCGATTTAAAAATTACCTTTTCCTGATCGGCCAATTCTTTGTGATCGGGCTCTACTTCTATCTCAGTAAACCGATGCTCGGTTGACGAACGCGTCAGTTCATTTTCCAACTGAAGAATGAAACGGCTTTTTTCACCTGTGCGCAGGTCATTGCCCCTGACCTGGTACATTAAGCCGATCTTTGACGACCGTTGGATTAAACGGTAAAAATGGTACGCGAATACCGCTTCCCGTTCATTGTGCACAAGCAGCCCGTTTTGTTTTTTAAGATCATGGGGAATAATGGAATTGTAGACCCTCGCCGAAGGCAGATTTCCCTCGTTCATATTCAGGATAAACACCTGTTCAAAATCCAGATTTCTTGTTTCGAGCAATCCCATGACCTGTAATCCGGAAAGTGGCTCTCCCGTGAACTGAACCTTGCTTATTTGTGTGTATTGTTTCCATATTTTATGGAGGCTCATCAAGTCAAATTCACCTTTGAGTTGTTTCTCTACTTCTTTTATCTGTGAAACGACTTCGTGGTGATGAAATAAAAATTCCCGCTGAATTTTTCCGGAGATATGTTCGTCAGTTTGGTACTGTTTGTCCAGGGTTTCAATGAATGATGTCAAAAGCCCAATTAGATTTTTGCTTTCCGCTTTTTTTGGAAAGAGGCTGGTAGTATTCCATTTTTTTTCCTCGATCAATCCATTCAATTCACTGGCCGAAACATAAAGCAGGTTTAGTTTATCTATCCTGTTCATGAGGTCATCCCTCTTCTTGAGCATAGAAGGGGACAGTAGCTCGTGAAACACACTGTTTCTCAATAATCGTCTGACATCGTGATGATAAAATCCCGATTTTTTTTGTTGTTCCTGATTCAGGTACAATCGGATTATACTGTCAAGAAGACCAAAAAACGGAGAAAACTTCAGGGAAAAACCCATGGTTACGTTTATATCGCGTATGTGTTCGGGGAGCTGCTTGAGAACAGGAATTAGGAGTGATTCATCCGTCAGAACAATGGCCGTGTTTTCATGGCTGACCGAATTTAAGCTTTGCTGAAGAAGATGGTTCAGTACATACGTTTGCTCAACTCCATGAGCACATCTGTAAACCGTTACTTCTTTAGGAATATCTGCAAAATTATTATTTGTCCATTGAAGCGGGTTTTGCTTTAGGAATTGGATGTTTTCACGTGCAAAAAAACCGGCTTCATGCACCGGTTCTTCGGTGTAGAAACGATCATAATCAAAAATCATCTCGGCTGAATACCGATCTTTCAGGAACTTGAAAACTTCTTTCTCTGCCCTGGTCAAGGCGTTAAATCCGGCTATTACGAACTGCTCTTCTTCACGTATCGGGAAGAACTCAATATTCTCATGGGCGCGTCTTTCAACCATACCTGCATGCCCAAGTCCATTCTCTTGCATGAGGTTCTTGAAATTTAGGTAAATACCGGGAAGATGCTTGCAAAAATCCAGGTATTTTAACTGAGAGGCGGAGGCCTTTCGTTCATCAGGCGTCCACGTTTCAATGCTACGAATATCAAACAAATCCCGGAATAATTTTTCCGGATCTGCCAATTGTTGGTCGATCTCCTTGAAATCCTGAAGTAATGTTTGGGCCCAGTTCAGGAAAAGTTGCGGATTGTGTTTCTCCTCAATTTCATCGGGCAGTGCCTGGTGAAGCAAGCCAATCATTAAATAATCCTCCCCTGTCCTGAGACCCGAAACAGATTCAAAAAATTCTCTCGAGCTCAGTATTTTCGGAATCCAGGTGCTTTTTTTAATTTGTTGAGCCAGGTATCTGCCAAGAAAAAGTTT